>USCE01000028.1 GCA_900553105.1 uncultured Sutterella sp. | reverse complement strand
GAATTTGAAGAGCTTTATCAATTAGTCCATGACTGGGCAACCGGATATTTAGGTCGAGCCATTGCCTTGATCTTCCTGTTGGTGGGTCTTGGTATGGGCGTAATCAGAGGGTCCATCGTGGGAGCAATAGGCTGTATTGCCGCCGCGATGGCTTTATTGATTGCCCCGAGCGTTGTCGAGGGAATTTTGACGGCGTTGATTTAATTTAACCATCCCGGAAGTTAAATAACCATGAATTCACACGGCAGTGAGTATGCACCAATTCCCCGAGAATTAGATACAGAAGCGAAATTCTTATTGTGGGATTTCGATGTTGTAGCTTGTTTTACGGTTGGTGTGGCCATCGGTATCGTGATCGGTCACTTTTGGACAGGAGCCTTATTAGGATTTATCTTCGCTAAAGGTTGGACTCAATTGCGCACCGGTCAAGCTCGAGGCTTTGCCTTGCACACAATTTATTGGACATTGCCCTGCAATCCCTTTAAACGAATGCCGGCTTCTCACCGCCGTGATTTCATGGGTTAAGTCACTATGCAAGCGCATCAACTGATTACTGCTGACTTGGCTGCCCGTTTGGGCTTAAGACGCTTGGTGCTGGGCTCGCTTATCGCAAGTCTTGCCACCAATACACTGCTGGCAGGTGCTCTTTTACTGAAAGACGACCACGTCTCGACCGTTTTAATCCCAGTGGGATTAAACGAAGTCACACATCCGATGACCGTGGACTATAAACGCGTGGATGAAGACTATCTTGTCATGCTGTCTCGCGAGATTTTTTCGCTAGCCTTAAACAATACACCGGCAAACGTTGACTACAACCGCAAGACGCTTCTCACTCATGTTCTGCCTGCAAGTTTCGGCGACATTGATCTGGCGTTAAAAGAAGAAGCTGAGCGTTTGAAAAAGCTTCGGGCGAGCACCTTCTTTTCTATCGAGTCAATGGATGTCAATGCCCATGCTTTATCCATTCTCGCTGATGGTGTCAGGCAACACTTTATCGGCAAATCAGAAACGCAACGGCAAAAGGTGCGTTACGCCCTGCAATTTAAGCTCATTGCCGGCCGACTATACGTCGCCTCTTTAACCGAAATCGATATGCAAGACTAAAGCGCACAAAGACGCTAACTTTGCATTGCATTTAAGTGAGTTCTATGCCCCCAAAACAAAATTTAACTCCCTATCTGTGTCCCTTGATCAAAAACGCCTTGCCCCTTGTGCTGGCTTTAGCCTTCGCTCATGCAACGGCAGGTGCTTCGCCAGAACGATTCGAGTCTGCATATGACGGACAAATTGAAGGCATCAACGAGCAAAGTGCCCTCTCTTACTCCGAGAACGTGCAAGGCGCCATTGACCGAGTCAAAGAGGCTACTCGTAACGCTACCCGGACCAATAGTCAGGGACTTCGCACGTATTCAGTCTCATCTGACGGCCCCAATCGCGTAGCCGTTGCCGATCGCAAGATTGTCAACGCCATCTACGATCAAACATTACTTGAAGTTCAAACGGATGAGATCACGGGACAAATTTTTGTCTTTCCAAGAACAAAAGCCCCCGTTGCACTTTTCTTAACGACCGATCACAATGAAACGCACTCGCTCACACTTGTGCCTGATGCTCGTATGAGCCAAGAAATTATTCTGGGCACACGAAGTATTAAAGAACCGGAAACCTATAAGAGGCCGAGCACAAGTCTTCCGATCGAAACGGCTTCCGATATTGATACAACACTCAAAAATCTCATCATCGCCTTGGCACGCAACGAATTGCCCGCTTCCATGACAGCAACCAATCGTTGTGGCGACAACTGCCTTCGACGCTTTGTCGGCGAGGAAATCGCAGGCGACGTTTTCTTTTACAAAAATAAAACAGCTTCTCATATGACTTTGACGGAGCGGCTTTTTTATGAGGCCGGCACCTTGGCCATAGCGATCGAAAACACGGAATTGGCTGCCGGACAAAGTACCCGAATTTATCGAGTTCAACGTTTGACTCGATAACACTCTCACTCTTTATTTTTCTTACTCTGACTTTTATGAATCAAGTTCAGCTTAAACAATGGGGCATTTTGATTCTCATCGGCCTCGGGCTCATTGTCCTTGCCCTTTTTATCGTGTGGTTAGGCGATGACAAACCGAAACAGGAAAAACCGGTAGAAACAACGCACATTGATATCGGTAAAGACACATGGGCCGAAGAGCACTTCGTGACAACATACGGCGCTCAAATGAGCGCACTGGAAAAAGACATCAAAGCTTTGCAGTCTGAAATCAAGCGCCGAGAGGAATTGGCAAAACGCAAGCAAGAACGCGAACAATCCGAGGCTTTATTCGATCAAGCGTTTGATGGCACAGGTCACATGATTAACGGTGAGTTAAATGCTCCGGCGGCAAATCCCCGTCGCGCTCAAAATTCTGCCCGATCAACTCAGGCTGAACCCGTTAAACGTTTAGCCATTAAAACAGTAAGTCGTCCGGAGGCCGAGAAACCCAAAGCCAGCAACTCCAAAGAGCGAATAGCCCAAAATCGCACCAAGAAAACCAATGCGGGTGACATCCTCATTACGGGCACCTTTGCCAAGGCAAAGCTCTTAAACGGTGTTGAAGCACCCACGGGCGGCCAAGCCAATGGGAATCCCATGCCGGTACTTTTAGAGCTCACGGACAATGCCGTGTTACCCAACCGTTACAAAAGCCGTGTGAAGCGTTGCTTTGTGACGGCCAATGCCACGGGCGACTTAAGTAGCGAACGAGTTCTCGTGCGTCTGGATCGACTCGCCTGCTTAACCGATACGGGAGGCGCCATTGACGTCAAACTCACGGGCTATGTCACGGGTGAAGACGGCAAAACAGGACTTAAAGCCCGCGTTGTCACACGCTCCGGCCAAGCCATTGCCAATGCATTGCTTGTCGGCTCTTTATCCGGTCTTGGTGAAGCTGTAAGCCTAGCCGCACAAGATTCCACAACAAACTTTGCGGGGACGGTCACCAACACCGTTGACGATCCTTGGCGCGCCGGTCTTGGTCGCGGCATGCGTGATGCGTTGGATCGCATTGCCGACTACTACCTGCGCTTAGCCGACAAGATTTTCCCTGTTTTGGAAGTCGATGCCGGGCGCGATGTTGACATTGTGCTTACACAAAGCGCTTCCATTACCGTGGATCGATCCATTTTCTAAATTCCACGAATGAATGTTTATGACGACATTGAAACGAACACCTTTTTTGAAAACGCTATTGGCCACTTGTTTATTTGGAGCAATGATGAATTTTTCCATTACTGATGTATTAGCCGCTGCCCAACAAGAACCCTATACCAAGGGATTTGATTTCGTAGAGCTCTCCGATGGAGACCGAGAAGTCCTCTCTACACTTCAAATCGCCTATCCCGACAACCGCGTGCGATTTGCCAGAGAAACCGCCGTCAGCGACTTCTACGAAGTGGTTTTAGGTAGCAGTGTCTCCTACGTGTTTGTAGACCGCATGGCTCTGCAACAACATCTTAAAGACTCGAGTGACAAGCCCTCCGTCACCCTTGATGAAACGACGCGTAATCGAATTTTCCGACACTGGATGTTTGGCGGCGTCTTTTTTGATATGGCAACGAGCACGGACTTAACAGCGCCCATGAAGAAACTGGCACAACTCGTTGACGTGACTGCATTACCGCTTGACCAAGCGATTATCAGAACTAAAGGCACTGCCCACAATACGCTTTACGTGTTCACGGACCCCTTATGCCCATTTTGCAAAAAGCAAGAAACCCTATTAGCTCAGTTAAGCGATGTGCGCATCGTCACCTTTTTGACGCCCTTGGTTTCACTTCACCCCGAAGCCCGTGAAATTGCTGCACGGATTTGGTGCGCAACTGACAAAGTGAAGGCCTTGGAAGACGTTATGGTA
The DNA here is from genome assembly GCA_900553105.1 of uncultured Sutterella sp. Taxonomy (GTDB): domain Bacteria; phylum Pseudomonadota; class Gammaproteobacteria; order Burkholderiales; family Burkholderiaceae_F; genus Aphodousia. The sequence continues at coordinate 7,287 of USCE01000028.1, read as the reverse complement.
CACGACAAGACTCTAACGGAAAAAGCGCAGTGTGAAGCCCCGATTTTGGCCAATGAAAAACTGATGCAAAGTCTATCCATCAAGGGCACGCCCACGATCATCTTTGAAAACGGAGAGCGTGTTACGGGTGCAATGAATCAAGCACAAATTCTTGAGAAATTTAAAACGATTGAGGCGCTCAAGAGCACGTTAGATCAGTCGTTGGCTCAAACCGCTCAATAAGGAAATGCGTCCCATGAGTCTTCGTTTTCAATCTTTACATGGATGGCAAAAGTTGTCTGCGGCTAAAACCATTCTTGTTTCCTCAATAAGTTTGATGCTTACCGCGTGCGGCAACCTCTCAGGTCTTCAAGATGCCTCGGCAGACTTTGCCTGCTCGGTGGATATGCCGGCACGTTGCCAGTCACTATCGGCCGTGCACGAATCCATTGATCGTCCGAAAACGGCCGAAGTCACTCCTAAAAACAAAACATCAGAAGCCTCTTCTGATAATCAAACCGAAGTGACTATTGAAGCAGGGCCGTCAGTCACCACCGTCGGACAAGTGCCCGATCGTCTCGCGTTAGAAACTCCTTTGATGCTACCAAAACGCGCGGCCGAGGAAATCCTTCGCATTTGGATTGCTCCCTATATCGATGAAGCGGGTGATCTTCACGCCGAGCATGTCATTTTTGCCACGGTCAGAGCCTCGCGTTGGGCTCCAGAGACATTAGCCGTCAGACCAAGTGAATCGCAATCGCGGATGTTTAACCCCTTGGCCGACAAAACCACGATGAAAGGATCTCGATAAATGAAATTCATTCATCGCTTAAGCCGTTTAATGCGTCCGCTAAAAGAAAATGTGACAGTATCAATGAATAACGGCTTTCGTGGCAAACATCCTTCACCAAAACTCGATCGTTTGGGATCACTTCTGCCCTACGACCGAGAAATTGAACCCGGGCTATTTTCCATGATGGATCCAACGACGGGCATCATTGAGTCTGTGGGTTATGTGCTAGAGCTTCAGCCGCAAACGGGTGCCACACCCGAAATGGCACGCCACTTGACAGGACTTTTTGCGGCGGATTTACCCTCAGGCGTCGGTTTGCAAGTCACGCTTTGGGCCGATGAGGACATTGAATGGGCAACGAAAGCCTATGCAGGCAGTCGCACACCGGCTGTCATTGTGCCGCCCAAAAAGCGAGCCGCCGCACAGGTTTTAACTCATCTGGCTCAAGAACGCGTCTCGTATCTCACGCAAGGAACTAAGATGTCGCTATCCAAAGGCAGTCACTTTCGGGTGCGTCATTTTAGAAACTGGCTTGCCGTTTCATTTCCTGTGGGTGAATCGGACCTTTTTGTTGTTCAAGCCAAAGCCCGATCGTTGCGGGAGCGTCACATTGCACTATTGAAAACCTATTTTCTTTATCGCTATACGTGGGATGCTTCAACGCTTCGATCAACGCTAAAGCGGCTCTTGAATCCTCAAAAGTCTCCCTCGGCACTAAAGTCTCTTGCGACTATTAATCCGCATGATGCCATCAGCGGTCAACTCGTTGATGCGGATACGCATTTGCGAGTAACCGAAGACGCGCTCATCTTTAAAAGCCCGAATACCGCCCCTTGCCACGCCATTGGGCTGTCGGTAAACGGCTACCCGAGCGAATACGCGTTACCCTTTGTGGCTCGATGGATCGGGCATCGCTCCCAGGACATCCCGTGCCCCTTTTTAATCACAAGCGCCGTGTCAATGCCCGACTTTGATAAAACGCGTGCTAAGGCGCAGCTCATGGCCGCACGCTCAAAACAAATCGGCGCGAGTGAAATCGCGCACTACTTACCCTATTTGAAAAAACGCGAAAAGGACTACGAAATTGTCACGGAGGAGTACGCCCAAAACGGCGGTCTTTGCCGCATGACGCATCAGGTGCTGTTGTTTGCTCCACAAGAAAGTATTGAAGAGTGTATCCATGCGGCCAGTGCTGTCTTTAAAAATGCGCACCTTGATCTGCTCTGTGACTGCCGAATGCATTGGCAAGCCTTCATAACAACATTGCCGATGACGCTGGGCCCTGCGTTAAGTGCCGATCTCAAACTCGCTCAACGCTCTGGAACCCGAACGATTACCAATGCAGCCCACCTCTCCCCTTTTATTGCGGAATTTCAGGGTACGGACAAACGCGATAAGGAAGAGACCATTACTCCGCTTTTACTCTTAACGGGGCGTCACGGGCAGATCACGCCAATTGATGTCTTTGCCGGTAGCGGCAATTTCAACGCCATCATTGTGGGAACCTCAGGTTCCGGTAAAAGTGCTCTCACGAATGACCTTATCACCGGGAATCTCGGCACGGGCGGCAAAACCTACGTCATTGATGTCGGCGCATCTTACAAAAAGCTTTGTCACTTGCTTAACGGTCAATGGATTGAATTTACCCCGCAACGTCACCTTGTCATCAATCCGTTTGAGTTAATTGTCGATACTAAAGAAGACTTGGGCTTTTTGATGCCGATTTTGACGGAAATGGCCAGTCCCAATGAAGGCTTGTCGGACTTTTTGCACAGCGTTTTACAAACGCATGTGCTTTATTGCTTAGCCAAGGCTAGGCAAGAAGGACGATTTGCTTGTATCACGGACTTAGTTGAAAGTCTTAAGACAGGATTGGTTGATCCAGAAAAGCCTCTTGCTGATGAAGTGGTTGATCCCGATACCCGAATCTTAGATTTAGCCGTGCAACTGAAGCCCTTTAGCCGAGAAGGCGTCTACGGACACTACTTTGACGGGGCAAGCACGGTTGAGTTCACAAACGATTTTATTGTCTTGGAGCTCGAAGGACTGAAAAGCCGCAAAGCCTTACAAAACGTAGTGCTTTTATGTTTGATTTTCTTAATCACGCAAGACTTAAGTACGGGCGACAAACGTCAAAGCAAAATGGTCGTTATTGATGAAGCTTGGGATTTGCTTAGCCACAAATATGCCGCAAGCTTTATTCAAAACGGCTATCGACGTGCACGAAAACAAAACGCTTCGTTTATCACGATCACGCAGTCTTTTGCCGACTACTACCAAAACGATACCGCTCGCGCGGCGCTAGAAAACGCCGATGTGCGATTCATTTTGCGGCAAAAAGAAGACTCGTTGCAGTTCTTGGAAAAAGAGAAAAAGGTGGCGCTCAAAGCCTGGGAGATGCAAGCCATTAAAACCTTGAGGCTACAAGCCGATGAGTTTGCCGAGTGTTTGTTTACAACACCGCAAACGCCTTCGGCCGTACTTCAAATTCGCTTTGATCCGTTCTCGCGCCTTTTGTACTCAAGTCACGCGCATGACGTTGCTCAAATCGAAAACTTGATGGGTCAAGGCCTGTCTTTGACCGAGGCTATCACTCACATCATAAACGCAAGAGGTCAAGCGTGAGAACGCTAGCCGATCGTCATTTAACCCACGAAAATGCCAAAGATGAATCAACCTCTGTTACTGCAAACTCCCGAACTGTATGCGATTGAAAACGATGCGGCGCCCGGCTATCAATGGTATGCCGTCTATGACCCTTATGTGGCGTTACTTGCGCCCGAATCCAAACTAAAGCGTAGTGCGAAAACAAAACGCGAGATTAATGCTGAACGAAGAGCAGATCGGGCTCTGAAACAAAAGTCTCCCTATCTGCAAGTCAGCCTTTCACAAAATAAGGCCTACCAGGCCAAGCTTAAGGCTATTTTGAAGTAAGGAATAATCCATGTCGTTGATGAAAAAACCGTTTCAGTACTCAGGCATTAATACAACAGGCACTCAGCCAGGCCATTGTGTTTACTCAAACTGGACTTTGGCTTTGATCGGCCTTGCCAGTGCCGCAACCGGCGCGCTCGTTGCAACCGGTGTAAACGTCACTCTATTCAATAAAACAACAGGCACTACAATCGCAGTCGTTGACACTCAACGAGTCATCGATGCGCAAAAGCTGTATTGGATTCGTGCTATGAATGAAACGAGGCCCGATCAAACGAGTCCATCAACGCACGCTGAAATTCTCAAGGAATCGACCGCTTTCCCGCAAAAGCTCACGAACACATTAAAAGCCGTTGCCAAGCGTTCTAACACGGTGCTTTTGGATAAGAAAAGCTTAGCAGTTGACGGCACCGTGCCTGACTACACCGAAGATGTTTTCAAGCTTTTAGCACTTGATCCCGATGAAGCCATGCGTATTGAAAAGGCGCTTCAAAGTGAGCTCTTTTCTGCACAAGGCTTTAGCAGCTTGCGTCGCTAAAGGGTTGGAGTAGTCAAATGAGCTTTGATTGCGCACGCTATCGTAACAACACCGAACGATTGTTTGATGCTTTAAAGAACATTTTAAAGCGTTACGGCATTGTGTTAGTTCTTGTCACTGGTTCGTTATTGATCTTTTCATCTCGCTTTACGATCGGCGTTAATGTCACGCAGAGTCTGCCGCATACGCTTTATCTCATCGATAAGGCCAATCACAAGATTAAAACCGGTGACTACGTTGCCTTTAGTTGGCAAACGCATCAGGACTCTTGTCGTCTAGCTTTATCGTTTGATGATTGCATGCCCGACCCCATAGCTGCCAATACCACGGTGATCAAAGAAGTCCGAGGCGTGCCCAATGACCGTATTCGTGTCGTTGATCTCACTGTTTGGATCAATGAAAAAGCCATCTCCCTTATCAAAACGCATGCCAAAGACGGCTCACGTCTGTTACCGGTGACAGACGGCACAATCGACCAAGAGCAACTCTACGTTCATGCCGATCATCCCGACAGTCTTGACAGTCGCTACCAAATTCCGGGACTCATTAATAAGTCCCAGATAAAAGGTAGGGCCTATCCCCTTTTTTGATCGTTTTCTGACCTATGAACCATCAAATCAATTTCCCCCAAGGGGGGCCCGTCTTTGTGCGTTGTGGTTTGGCGTTAAGCCTAGCCGTGCTTAGCGCTTGCGTCTATGCCGTCCCGTTGACTTCAACTCTGGGGCCTACTTATCCCGTCATCGAGCCCGATATTTTGGAGTTACTTAAAACGCACGCCATGGAAAGCCGCGCCCAGACGCAAGAAAAGCTTCGCCAATCTCAACAAAGGCTTCAACAGCATGCAGCTCAACCCAAGGGGTTGGACTTGCCGCAAGCGACTCATTCGAAAACCGTCAAGATTGCAGTGTCAGCCGATGCGGCTCGTGTAATAGGAGACGATTTTCAACGTCGTTGGTTGATGATTAACGCCAACCAGACCGATGAAGTGAAGTTGGCTCACGTTTTATTGCGAGATGAAAAACCTCTCGTGACTCAGACACCTTCTGAGCATTTGATTCGCGTAATTTTGGTTGACGGCAATATTGAGAAAACTGCAAAGAGTCTTCAATCTCGCGTGTGGTTTGACCAAGGCGGCCGCTTGGTGGAAAAGTTCGGCATTACCGCAACACCGGCGCTTATTAAGATGACGGCACAAGGCATTTATGTGACGCAAGCACCGGTCCATACCCTCTTAAAAAACAGCTCCACTGTCTCCGAGCTCAAGCACGTCAACCAAAAGGAGCTGCCATGACATCCGTGACAGCCTTTCTGACCCGAGTAAGTCTCGTTATGGGTTTAAGTTTTGCATTAATCGCTCCAACTCATGCAGCTTGTCACGGACGGTTCGCTAATCCCGTAACAGACGTTTGTTGGGAATGTTTATTTCCGCTCACAATCGGGCACAACGTAAGTCTTACGGGCTCGGCTTTTGCCGATGTTAAAACCGATGCCGATGCATTTTGTGCCTGTCGTGGCGAAGCGGATGTGACTTTCGGGACCAACTTGGGATTTTGGGAACCTATCCGAACAGTGGAAATCGTGCGGGAGCCTTTTTGCTTTCCAAGCTTAGGCGGCGTCACAATGTCTGCCAATGACTTTGCACCGGCTCACGGCAGAACCCCCAGTCCTAAAAAACGTGGGCATCGCACAAGTTTTTACCAAGTACATTGGTATCACACGCCTTGGCTTTATTTATTAGAACTTTTAATGGATACACACTGCATTGAGCAGTCGGCGTGGGATCTTGCCTATATGACGGAACTTGATCCCTTGTGGGACGACTCCAGAGCCAGTTTTCTTTTAAATCCCGATGTCGCTCTTTTCTCTAACCCCATTGCAATCGGTGCTTGTAGCCTTGACTGCGTAGCGGCAAGCACTCACTTAGCCTTAAATGAACTTTACTGGTGCGGCGGCTGCGCCGGGTCCTTATTCCCACTCACCGGGTGGGTCAATGCTCACATTACCGATGAGCAGGCTTTCAGCCTACTCATCCAGCGCTTTACGCTGAAACTTCACCGCGAAGGGCTTTTATGGCGCCAATGGGGCCGAGACGGTCAGTGTGGCCCTCAATTGGAGTTTTTGATGTCAAAAAATGTCTATCGCACTCAAATGCTTTATCCCTCGCGCGCTACCCAAGGTCGGTGCTGTCATCCCTTCGGAGCCACAACCGCCATCGATGCTTTGGGCGGTCAAACGCCGCCCGTTGTCGGTGAGGATGCCGTGTATCTGATTTGGCGTCGCAGAGATTGCTGTCAAGGCATGAACTTGTCCGATGTCACTCAATCTCCGGGAGGTGCCTCATGACGACGCGTTTGAAATTATTCGCTTTTATGTTACTTAGCACTGTCAGTTTTACTTCTATGGCAGCACCGTGGGTCACGCCACTTAATACTGCCGAGGCTCCCGCCTTGCTTCAATCCCCTGAAGCCATTGCCTCAGTCGTTGATCAGTTGCAAGAAAAGGTTGAAAGTCTGCCTGCCGATAGTGAAGCTAACGATCAAATCGCAATAGCTGTCTCACTTTCAATGCCTAAAGCCTCCCTTTTGCGATTGGCTCAAGATGCCAAAGACGCGGGACTGGCGTTAAGTTTTCGAGGTGTCGGCGAAACGATTGCGCCTTCCGTCTCTAAAGACGGGAAAATGCCGTCCGTCATTGAGCGTTATGGCTCCCAATTACTCAAACGTCACTTAGGCTCTTTTGATTTTTTACGCGAGACAGGCGTGACGATTCGTATTGATCCGGTGCTTTTTGAAAAAGCAGATATTGATCAAGTGCCGCAAGTCTTAATCATCGATCAAAACGCCAATTCATTAAAGACGTGCACGCTTGGTAAGGTATCAGACGGAAGTTACTCCAATAAATCAACGCAAACGACCGTCTTAGCTCGAGCTGTGGGTGACGTCACGTTAGCGTATGCCCTCAGGCACTTGGAAGATGAATTTGAAAACCGGCTTAAAACTGAAAGTGAAAATACCACATTAAAGAGTGCTCTCAAGACCGTTCA
>USCE01000027.1 GCA_900553105.1 uncultured Sutterella sp. | reverse complement strand
CTTTGGACGAGACCAGTGCCACTCATCGTGCAAAAACGCTACGTCAATTTCGAGCATGGAGACCGAGCTAGTGATGGCGGCAACGAGCAAGCAAGCGTAAAAGGCGATGGCAAATAGATTCCCAAAGGGCAGTTGTGCAAAGATGACGGGCATCGTCACAAAGGTTAAGCCGGGGCCGGCCGTGGGATCCAGGTCGAACGCAAACACTGCAGGCATCACCATCAATGCGCCCATCAGTGAACTTAGAATCGTTAAAAAGGCAATCCAGCAAGAGGAGTTGACAAGATCGACTTTGCTGTCAAGGTAGCTACCGTAGGTGAGCATACAACCGCTGCCCAAGCAAAGCGAAAAGAACGTAAAGCCCATGGCCGAGAGCAATGAATCCAGGGTGAGAGCGTCGCTGTTCCAATTAAAAAGATAGCTCAACCCATCAACAGCCCCCGGCAGAAAAAGTGAACGGATGATGACAATCAACATCAAAACGAAAAGCGTCGGCATGAGAATTTTTGATAAACGCTCAATGCCGTTACTGACACCATAGGCGACAACCCACGCGGTGATAACCAAAAAGAGAGCTTGATAGCCGATGGCCAAAACGGGATCTCCGGCAATGCCGTTAAAGTACGCTCCTAGTTGGGCTTGGTCGGCAACAAGTCCCGAGCCTAAGCAGGCATTGACAAAGTAGGCAATGGTCCAGCCGCCGATGGCGGAATAAAAACTCAAGACCAAAAAGCCCGTGATAACACCGAGGTAGCCTGCGTATCCCCAATATTTGCCACCGAGTTTACGAAATGCGGTCACAATGGATCCGGCGCCTGCGCGACCCAAAGTCAATTCCGCGATTAACAAAATCATTCCCACTGTGAAGGTAAGAACGATAAACGGAAAGAGAAAAGCCGAGCCACCGTTGGAGCCGACGAGGTAGGGGAATTTCCAGATGGCACCCAAGCCGATGGCGGCGCCAGCAGAGGCGAGAACAAAGCCGATTCTGGATGTCCAGGTATTGCGCGTTGTCATACTATTTCTTCCTGTTCTAGACCGAATAAACGATCACTGAAAACGCCTAGCGAGGATTAGGGTAGCAATTGCCACAATCTTAACAAAAACGTTGTGCAACCACGGGCTGATCTTCAGTTTTACAAAATACTTGAGACTAAGACTGCTATCACTAAGGCTGGTGCCAACATGGTAATGGCTACACGGATCCATGCAATAGTCAAAGTCGAGTGCGGGCGAACGGCCGTGAGCTGCTCTTTCATGACAGGCCACGTTCGCCAGCCGGCCAGCACCGCAATAAAAAATCCTCCAATGGGCATCAGGATGTTGGAGCAGATGTAGTCAGAGAAGTCAAAAAGGGACATGCCGTGAAAGTACACTTCGGATAACGTACTAAAAGAAAGCGCTTGGATGCTTGCCAAAATAAAAAGCGTCACCCAGCAAAGTGCGACGGCAGCACGGCGTCGCATATGCCACTCGTTAATAAGATAAGCAACAACAACCTCTAGCAGCGAGACTGAGCTCGTAATGGCCGCAATGAATAAGCAGACATAAAAAGCGGCGGCTAATATTTCCCCGATGGGCATGTGTTCGAAAATCATCGGTATGGTGATGAAAACAAGTCCCGGCCCGGCCGCAGGATCCATGCCGAAAGCAAAAACCGCAGGCAAAATCATGATGCCGGCCAAAAGAGCCGCTTGAGTGGATAAAAAGGCGACCCAGACTGAAGAACTCGGTATGTCGGTTTGTTGGCTTAAGTACGAGCCGTAGGTTACCATAATACCGACCCCAAGCGAGAGCGAGAAAAAGGTAAAGCCCATGGCGTTAAGAATAGTTTTGGCCGACACTTGTTCCCAATTAAACGAAAACATGAACTGCATCCCTTCCCAAGAGCCCGGCATCATGAGACTGCGAAAGATAATGAAGATCATGAGAATAAAGAGCACGGGCATGAGAAATTTGGCAATTTTTTCGATACCTTTTTCCACCCCTAAGGCAACAACTGCGCACGTTGCAGTCAAATAAAGAAACATGAAAAAGACGTTTACCGTGCTATTGGAGATTAAGTGGTTAAAGTGTGCTTGCAGTAGTTTGACATCGCCATTGACAACGCCGCCGACAAAGGAGTCCATGAGATAGGCAACGCACCAGCCTCCGATGACAGAGTAGTACGTCAAAATGATGTACGCATTTAAGACGGCAAGGCCACCAACAATGCCAAAAAAAGGACCACCGACTTGTTTTAATGCATATACGGCAGAGCCTCGTCCAGCACGTCCCATGGCTACCTCTGCCATGACGAGTACCACACCGATCGTAAATGTGAAAATTAAAAACGGCACAATAAAGGCCGCACCGCCGTTGGTGCCGGCCCAAAAGGGGAACTTCCAGATGGCGCCCAGGCCGATTGCCGAGCTTGCTGAGGCAAGAATGAAGCCGAGTCGAGAGCTCCAAGTGGCATTATTTGCTGTCGATGTTGCCATAAAAGAGAAATCCTTTAGTTAACTTTCAATACTTAGCCTGAGGCTTTCCCGTGCGCGAAGTTTGATTCTGAGAACTGCAAGCGCAGGAGTTTCATTGGGTGTTTAGATTGTAGGCAAGCGCGTCAGTAAAAACGAATCGGAACTAGGGGATTTTCAATAGAAATTTGTTCGTTAATATACTAAACGCTTCTCGTAAAACCCGAGAAGCGTTTAGCGGATAAATATACATTAGAACGTGGATTCAAATTTACGTCGAACGTCTTTAATGCCGTTCATTTGACGAATCGAGCGCATGACACGCATCAATTGGATACGATTGGCGACTTGTAGCATCAATTGCAATTCCGGATCGTTGAGATCGTCTGGGATGTTTACGCCGACGATGGAAGCTCCCTCTCGGCTGACAGCCTGAGCAACCAGTGCGATGCCTGTACGTACGTCTTCAATTTTTACGTCAACCGGCACGATAAAGTGTTGGAAAGCGTTTTCGCCCCATTGAGCGTCTTCCCAGCGCTCAGCGTTATTGCAACGACCTTCTTGAGCGTGCATACAACTAGCGCGGTGCACGGTTAAACCGTGGCCAGCTCGTTCGAATGCACAAATATCGTCGCCCCAGACCGGGTGACAACAACGAGCAATTTGAGCGCGTTGTAAAGTACCATTAACCGTTACGGTGATTTCGTCGTCAGCCTTGGCGGCACTAGCTTTGTCGGCGTCTTCTTGCATCAGAGCTTGCAAGCGGTGAACGATCACGACAAAACTGGCTTTACCGGAGCCGACCATTGCGTAAAGCGAAGCACGGGAACTCACTTCGTGCTCTTTCATGAGAACTTCCCAGATTTTGTCCGGAATATTGTCCCATTCAACCAGCGCCTTAGCGCATTCTTCTTCTAAGATCTTGCGTCCGATAGACACCGAGCTGTCAAAATCTAAGGAGCGTAAATATTGGCGCACTTCTGCGCGGGCTTTACCGCTTCTTACGAAACTGAGCCAGCGGGGATCGGGGTGTGAGAGGTTGCTCGTCACGATCTCAACGAGGTCGCCGTTTTGAAGTATTGTGTTAATGTCACGCTGTTGACCGTTAATGCGACAAAGCTTGACGTGATTGCCGACATCAGTGTGAATTTGATAGGCGAAGTCCACCGGTGTGCAGTCTTGAGGTAAAGATACAATTTTGCCTTTTGGTGTGAAAACATAAATGCGATCAGGAAAGAGGTCTGCTTTGATGTTTTCGTAAAATTCGCTCGAATTTGAAGAACGTTGTTGTAAATCCAGTAATGACTGCAACCATGCATGCGTGAGTGTTTGAATGTCACTTTCATTGCCGCGATTGAGCCAGTGAGTCAAAATCCCTTGCTCGGCAATGTCATTCATTTTCTCGGTACGGATCTGAAATTCGACGGGGGTGCCAGCCGGGCCGATGACGGTGGTGTGCAAACCTTGGTAGCCGTTACTTTTCGGGATGGCAATGAAGTCTTTAAAGCGCGATTGCACTGGTTTATACATCATGTGTAAAGCGCCGAGTGTCCTGTAGCAGTCTTCTCTTGTCGTAACAATGACACGAAAACCGTAGATGTCGAAAACTTCCGAGAAAGACAGTTTTTTAATGCGCATCTGCGTGTAGATGCCGTAACACGTCTTTTCACGACCAAGTACGCGACCTTTTATGTTGGCGCGCTCAAGCATTTGCTTGGTATCGTTCAAAATCTCTTCGAGAGCTGGACGACGATTTTTACGAGCGGCAACGAGTTCTTTGTAAAGCACAGCATAGCGGCGCGGATAATAGTGCTGTAAGCACAATTCCTGCATTTCACGGAATGCATGATTAATACCCAAGTGGTGAGCCATCGGCACGTAAATATCGAGAGTTTCTTTTGCGATGCGACGGCATTTTTCAGGTCGCATGACGCCGAGCGTACGAAGATTGTGTAAACGGTCGGCAAGCTTTACTAAGATCACTCGTACGTCTTTGCTCATGGCCAAAAGCATTTTTTTGAAGCTTTCGGCTTGTGCGATTTCATTAGAAGAGAACTTGAGCTTATCGAGTTTGGAGACCCCGTCAACGATTTCAGCGGTGACAGTCCCGAAACGTTTGGCCAATTCCGTTTTCGTGTGTCCGGTGTCTTCGAGCACATCATGCATAAGGCCGGCTTGAACGGCCGCACAATCTAAATGCCACTCGGCCAGAATGCTGGCTACGGCAATCGGGTGCGTAATGTAAGGCTCTCCGGACTTGCGCACTTGCCCTAAGTGAGCATCGTCGGCGTAGCGATAAGCTTCTTTCACGTGCTCAATATCACTCGTTGACATGTACTTGGAGCATATGTCAATTAGTGAGGCCGCAGTGGCAATAACGGCTTTTTTCGGAGGAGTGACAAGCGGCAGCTCGGTAGCGTCCTCCTCCTGTTGCGCACGCGAGGGCTCTTGGCATTCGTTATTGAGAACGCTTTGTCGAATCGAGGCGAGGATATCGGTCGAACCGGGCTGAAAGAAATTCGGTACCATACAAAATCCTCCGTTAAAGCCGAGAGAGAGGGCTTCGGGCGGATAAAAAAAGCGAAGCTATCCGTTTAGAATATCTTCGCTTTGGATGTTCAATTACGAGATTCGTTTGAACATTTCATCTTTGGCGATGGCACCGGCGGCAATTTCACGTAAAGCAAGCACGGTGGGCTTGTCTTTAGCGTCTACGCGGGCCACTGCACCCGAAGACAATTGACGGGAGCGCTGAGCAGCCGCCAACACCAACTCAAAGCGGTTGGGAATCTTCTTCAAACAATCTTCAACAGTTACACGAGCCATAAGAGTTTTAAAAAATAAAAGTCAGAAAAACATTCCGCTATCAATCTTCAAGAGGAATGCCCAAACGTTTAAACGTTTCGGATTCGCGAATAACTTGCGACTTAAACGTCAAACGCGAAGCGCGCACCACGGAAATAAGATCTGCGGTCGCGCGCTCAAAATCATCGTTAATTATAACGTAGTCAAACTTTCCCGCATGGACCATTTCTGCACCGGCACCGGCCAAACGACGAGCGATTACTTCGTCGGAGTCCGTGCCACGTTTATTAAGTCGAACACGAAGCGTATCAACCGACGGCGGCAGGATGAAAACGCCGAGTACATCCGGATAAAGTTTTTTAACCTGTAGAGCGCCCTGCCAGTCAATTTCCAAGAGCACATCATGACCGAGGTTGAGCTGTTCTTGAATCCAAGCTTTGGAGGTGCCGTAATAATTGCCATGGACGTAAGCCCATTCCAAAAAGGCATTCTCAGCTTGCATTTTTTCAAATTCCTCGATCGTCACAAAGTGATACTCACGGCCGTCTACCTCACCGGGGCGGGGCTGGCGTGTCGTGTGAGAAATTGATAAATGCACGGTCGGGTCGGCTTTCAGCAACGCGGCCACAAGCGAAGATTTTCCGGCACCGGAAGGTGCAGTGACTAGAAATAATCGTCCGGCTTTCTGTTCGAGCATGTGTGCCTCTCTACGGGTTAATCTCTTAATTTTAGCGGAAATGGCAATCACTTATTATTTTGGGTTTGGGTATTGTGCGGATATCGAGCTGATTTTTCCAAGCAGTCAATGCCAAACTCTTTTAAAAGAGCACAGGTTTCGAAAATGGGTAAACCCATAATGCCGGTATACGAGCCTTCAATGTGCTCTATGAAAGCACCGGCAAGCCCCTGAATGCCGTAACCGCCTGCTTTGTCATAGGGCTCGTCTAAGGCGATATAGGCTTGAATTTCTTCTTCTGTTAAATGTTTAAAGTAAACGTGCGAGACTGAAACGGCCCAGCGCAAATGCTCGGGGGAAGTTCCGACAAATACTGCGGTGCGCACTTCATGTTTGGAGCCCGACATCAGGCGAAGAAATGAAGCCGCTTCTTGTGCATCGTTGGGTTTCCCCAGAATACGACCTTGGCAGATTACGGTCGTATCGGCTGATAACACGGGCATTAACGGCATATTGTGGGCTTTAATGTGAGCGAGCGCTTTAATGATTTTTTCCCGAGCCGTTCGAATAACATAATCCTCGGGAGCCTCACTGGGAAGAATTTCCTCATCGCCGGCGAAATTTCTCAGCGTGTGGTCGTTAAAGGCTAAGACCGTAGGATTAAGCCCAAGCAGCTCAAGCAATTCTTTACGTCGAGGGCTTTTGGAGGCTAGATAAAACGAAGACATGGTCGTTGTGTTCGATTAGGCTCGATGATAAGGATGGTTATTCAGGATGCTGAAAGCACGGTAAATTTGCTCAACCAAAAGCACGCGAGCCATGGCATGCGGCAGTGTCATCGATGACAGTCTCATCATCGCACGGGCCTGTGCTTTTAAACTCGGATCAAGTCCATCTGCGCCGCCAATGACAAAGGCCAATGATTCGCCCGCATCGCGCCAAGAAGAGATTTTTTTTGCAAAGTCCACGGTGGTGAAATCTTTGCCGTGTTCATCCATGGCAATCATGAGACTGCCCGTCGGAATTGCCGCTAAAATGCGCTCTGCCTCCGTTTGCATGATGCGCGCAGTGCTTTGTCCCGCGCGCAACTCTGGTTTAACGGCTTTAACCGTGACGCTCCAGTCTTTCGGAAAACGCGAAAGATAGTCTTTAATTGCCTCGTCTGCCCAAGTCGGCTGACGAAGACCAACGGCGACAATGGTGATTTTCATCAGTCAATCAGCTTAACTGTTTTGCCACGAACAATTCGCGGACGTTTGGTCGTTGTCGCTGTTGCTTCTTCGGCTTTCTTTTCCGAATTCAGTTTGAGATTAACTTTTTTGCCGCCCCAAACTTCTTCTAGATTGTAGTATTCACGCATGGCCGGTTGCAGAATGTGCACAATCGCGGCACCACAGTCTACAAGAACCCATTCACCCGTGTCGGTGCCTTCCAAGCCCAGTACTTCGCCTCCAGCTTTCTTCACTTCTTGGCTAACGTTGTGACCTAAGGCGCGCGTTTGTCGGTTCGATGAGCCCGTAGCAATAATGACACGCTCGAATTCACTGGTCAGGTGTTTTGTGTTGTACACGACAATGTCTTGTGCTTTGACGTCTTCAAGCGCATCAACAATGACTCGTTGTAATTTTCGAATATCCATAAATTTTTAGTTCGATAGTTAAAAGAGGGTTATTGGAAAATTTTAGCAGTCTTTCGGTCGATAGCCATTTTCTGTAATTCGGTTCAACAATGACGGTCGCTGTGCTAGATATTGCGCAACACCGTCGGGCAGCCAATGGACTGTGTCGAGCGCTGACAAACCGTCTCGTACCAGCGAGACTCGAAGCTCTGTGGAAGAAATGGCAAGGGCATCCAAATCCCAAAATCTCACCTTTATATTGTGTTGTCGAATGAAGTCCTCGACAACATCCTCCGTCTTGAAGTTGTTTTTTCCTCTTCGAAAAACCACTAGCGTGACGTAATCGAAAATGTCTTGCCAACGATGCCAAGTATGAAAATTTGCCCACTGATCTTCGCCCATGAGATAGAAGCGGTCATCATTGGGGTAACGTTTGGCCAAAGTATCAACTGTTTCGATCGAATAAGACGGTCGATTGTTGTTAATTTCAAGACAATCAACACTCATACGGGTGTTGTTCTTTATGGCAATTTCAATCATGGCTGCTCGATCTTTGCCGGGCAGAATCTCGTTGGAATTTTTTTGCCAAGGATTGGCTGGCAACCAATATAAATGATCTAGTAATAAAACGCGCAAAGCGGTCTCGGCTAAATGCAAATGGCCGAGATGAACGGGATTGAAAGTACCGCCGAAAAAACCGAGTTTCATTGAATTTGAGGGCAAGAGTATGGCGCTCTTGCCCGTCAAACAGATTATTTCATTGCCCGATAGCCGATATCGGTACGATATTGCATGCCGTCAAAGTGTACGGCATCAACGCCTTCATAGGCCTTTGCGGCTGCTGTGCGGACATCATTTCCAAGGCCGACTACACACAGTACACGCCCGCCGTTTGTGACTGTGCCTTCAGCTGTTGCCTTAGTACCGGCGTGGAAAACGTGCAAACTGTCGCAGTCCTGAGGCAAAGAGGTAATGACTTGACCTTTTTCCGGTTTTTGAGGATAGCCTTGAGAAGCGCACACCACGCCTAAGGCAACGCGCTCATCCCATTGAGCTTGCACTTCATCAAGACGGCCATCAATGGCGGCTTGTACCAAATCGACAAGCGAAGAGTTCAAGCGGCTCATAATGGGTTGCGTTTCAGGATCGCCCATTCGGCAGTTAAATTCAAGCGTTTTTACGCTTGTTGAACCGTCAGCATTACGATCGATCATCAAACCGGCGTACAAAAAGCCCGTATAAGGGATGCCGTCAGCAGCCATTCCATCCACAGTCGGACGGATAATTTCACGCATGACCTGATCGTGAATTTCTGCCGTAACGATCGGCGCCGGGGAATATGCGCCCATGCCGCCCGTATTCGGGCCCATATCATGGTCGAGCAAGCGCTTGTGGTCTTGACTGGAGGCCATGGGTAAGATGTTTTGGCCATCGACCATGACAATGAAGCTGGCTTCTTCGCCGGTCAAGAAATCCTCGATTACAACCCGGGCGCCGGCATCGCCGAAAGCATTGCCTTCGAGCATCTGATCGATGGCCTCATGAGCTTGCGATAGTTCCATTGCAACAATAACGCCTTTACCGGCGGCCAGACCGTCAGCTTTAATGACGATCGGAGCGCCTTTGCGCTCAACGTAGTCGTGTGCAGCACGGGCATCAGTGAAAGTTTCATAATCAGCCGTAGGAATCGAATGGCGCTTCATGAAAGCTTTAGCGAAATCCTTTGAGCTTTCAAGTTGAGCGGCTGCTTTCGTGGGGCCAAAGATTTTCAAGCCGCGCGAGCGGAATAAATCCACGATGCCAGCTGCCAACGGGGCTTCTGGACCCACGATTGTGAAAGCAACGTCATTGGCAATGACAAAATCAGCCAATTCATTGAGATCGGTTTTCTCAATGTTTTCCAATTTGGTTGTTAAGGCAGTGCCGGCATTTCCCGGCGCAACAAAGACGGTTTGAACGCGAGCATCTTGTGCCAAACGCCAAGCGATTGCATGTTCGCGACCGCCGTTTCCAACAACGAGAACTTTCATGGGGCCCCCAGAACGTACAGAGAAATTAATCAAAAACAGCCGTGGTGTACACTTGCTGGACATCGTCTAAGTCTTCAAGTGCATCAATCAAGCGTTGCATACGCTCGGCATCTTCACCACTTAATTCCGTTTCATTTAAAGCTTTCATCGTCACTTCAGCCATCTCGGGCTTCATGCTAGCTTTTTCGAAAGCATCGTTAACCGCTTCAAAAGCGTTCGGTTCGCACACAACTTCAATGCCGCCTTCGTCGTCAACGATGACGTCGTCGGCTCCGGCATCAAGCGCAACGCTCATCACGTCGTCCTCGGTGACTGAGCCTGGAGCAAAGAAAAATTGACCACAGTGCTTAAACATAAACGAAACGGAGCCTTCGGTTCCCAAGTTACCGCCGTTCTTGCTTAAGATATGACGGACGTCTGCAACCGTACGGGTTTTATTGTCGGTGGCCGCATCAATCATCAAAGCTGCGCCGCCGATACCGTAGCCTTCATAGCGTGCTTCTTCAAACTTGACCCCTTCGAGCTGTCCGGAACCTTTCATGATGGCATTTTTGATTGTGTCTTTAGGCACGTTACCAGCGCGAGCCTTCAAAAGAGCCAGGCGTAAGCGGGAGTTAGAGTCAGGATCGGCACCATTGCGGGCTGCTACCATGATTTCGCGTACAAGCTTGGTCCAGAGATTGGAGCGCTTGGCGTCTTGACGACCTTTGCGGTGTTGAATATTTGCCCATTTGGAATGTCCGGCCATGGGAATAATCCTTTCAAAATTTAAAAATAGTTAACCGTCAGAGAGGTAAAGTAATTACCTTCCACATCTATTAAATCTATTAATTTTACCCGTGCTTTGGCATTTTGTCTTTTAGTTTCAATAGTTGGTCAAAAAGAAAGCCGCCCGAAGGCGGCTTTTCGAGAAGAATCTGAAAAAAGGATTACTTCATTAAGCGCTTGAGCATTTCAGCGTAAATCTTCAAGCCCGTATCCAAGGAGGATTCATCAATGTCAAATTCGGCCGTGTGGTGACCGCCTGCGCGATCAGAACCGAGAACGAAGTAGGCAGCCTTGCCTCCCTTTTCTTGAACTCGGCGAGCCAAAATCGTAGCGTCTTCAGAACCGCCGAAGTTGACTTCGTGCAATACCTTCGTGACGCCTTCAGTCTTGGAGCAGACGTCATCGAGCATATCGACTAATTCCTTATCGTTGAAGAGGTCAACAGCTTCACCCATCTTTTCAATGTGGTATTCAACGCCGAAGCTCTTCGCAACGCCTTGAACGATATTTTCCGTTTCCGTGGCCATGAACTTGTTGATTTCACCGGTTTCGCCGCGCACTTCCATCACAAGCTTGGCGTTAACAGGAATAACGTTGCGGCCTTCACCGGCAACGATACGACCCACGTTAACACGGGTCATGCCGGAGCCGTGACGGGGGATGCCGAGTAATTGCGTGACACAGTGGCAAGCAGCGGCCAAAGCGTTACGACCGGCATTCGGCTCAATGCCGGCGTGTGCGGGACGTCCCTTAAAGGTAATGTCGTACTTCGTCGTGCACAAGAAACCGACCGGGCTCGTGATGATTTCACCGGTCTTGGCCATCATGGCGATGTGGCTAGAGAGGAAGTAATCGCAATCATCCACAATACCTGTCTCTTATACACATCTGACGC
>USCE01000026.1 GCA_900553105.1 uncultured Sutterella sp. | reverse complement strand
CCAAGCTCGGCGTGCGCTCCATCCCGACCTTGGTTGTTTACAAGGACGGCGAAATCGTGGCACAAAAAGTCGGTGCCATGGGCCAATCTCAACTTGACGAATTTTTAAACCAATTCGTATAATAGCCCCGTCTCGCGCTTCGGACTTTCGAGTCCGAAGCCGTTTCAATAAACTAAAATCCCTTTTTATTTTTTCAGAGAAGCGACTGCGCTCTTCTTGGCGCGTCCTGACTTTTCACACTATCACACCTAAAGATTCACAAATGCATCTTTCCGAACTGAAATCGCTTCATGTCTCCAAACTGTTGGATTGGGCACTGGAGTTGGGCATTGAAAATGCCAACCGCATGCGCAAACAAGAATTGATGTTTGCTATTTTGAAAAAACGCGCCAAAGAAGGTGAACAAATCTTCGGCGACGGTACGTTGGAAGTTTTGCCTGACGGCTTCGGCTTCTTACGCTCACCTGAAACCTCTTATTTAGCCAGCACCGATGACATCTATATTTCACCCTCGCAAATCCGTCGCTTCAATCTTCACACGGGCGACTCCATCGAAGGTGAAGTGCGCACGCCCAAAGACGGTGAACGTTATTTTGCCCTTGTGAAAGTGGAAAAAGTTAACGGTCAGGCGCCTGAGAACTTAAAACACCGCATTCTTTTTGAAAACTTAACGCCGCTTTTCCCCGATGAGCACTTGGTGCTTGAGCGTGACATTCGCGGCGATGAAAATTTAACGGGTCGCGTCATCGACATGATCGCTCCAATCGGCAAGGGCCAACGCGCTTTGATTGTGGCCTCGCCAAAGAGCGGTAAAACTGTTTTGATGCAACACATCGCTCACGCCATCACAGCCAATCACCCCGACTGCGTACTTTTTGTGTTACTCATTGACGAACGTCCAGAAGAAGTGACCGAAATGCAACGCACGGTCAAGGGTGAAGTAGTTGCCTCAACCTTTGATGAACCGGCAGCCCGTCACGTACAAGTCACTGAAATGGTGATTGAAAAGGCCAAGCGTTTGGCCGAAAGCAAAAAAGATGTGGTTATTTTGCTTGACTCGATCACTCGTCTCGCCCGCGCCTACAACAACGTGATGCCGACCTCGGGTCGCGTGCTATCCGGCGGCGTCGACGCTAACGCTCTTCATCGCCCCAAACGCGTCTTCGGCGCCGCCCGTAACCTCGAAGAAGGCGGCTCCTTGACGATCATTGCAACAGCCTTGGTTGACACGGGCAGTCGTATGGATGACGTCATTTACGAAGAATTCAAGGGCACGGGCAACATGGAAGTGCATCTTGAACGCCGCTTGGCTGAAAAGCGTATCTATCCGGCAATCAATGTGTTGCGTTCGGGCACCCGTCGCGAAGAATTGTTGCTCAAACCCGATGTGATGCAAAAGGTTTGGATCCTGCGCAAGCTCTTGAGCGATATGGACGAAGTCGAAGCTATGGAATTCTTGCTCGAGCGCTTAAAGAGCACGAAGACCAATCAAGACTTCTTCGATTTAATGCGCCGCGGCGGTTAATTTTTCCGCACTGCACAAACAATATCGGGCAGATTCTGAATTATCAGAACTGCCCGTTTTCTTTAGAAATTGGCTTACAGTTTATCCGAGTTTTGCCATCGCCTGCTTGAGATCGGCAATCAGATCCTCGGGATCTTCCAAACCTACTGAGATTCTCACCATGCGTTCAAAAGGCATGGGGCACACCGTACGCGTACCGTAACCTCCAATGAGCAAACTCTCGAAACCGCCCCAGGAGTATCCGCGCCCGTATAGCTGCAGCGCATTAATCATGGGCGCGAGCTTGCCGGCGTACTCCGGCTTAAAGAGTACAGCAAACAATGCGCTCGGGCCTTTAAAATCGCGTTTAAAAATCTCATACGAGGGATCGGTAGGCAACGCCGGCCACAACACACGCTCCACTTGCGGTTGTTCCAAAAGCCAGTAAACAATTTCACGGGCACTGGCGACGGCCTGCTTCATACGGGCAGCCATTGAGTGCAGCCCGCGATAGGCCAAATAAATATCATCGCAACTGGTTGTTTGACCGCTTTGTACACTTGTACGGTAAACGGCAGGCCACGTTTTTTCATTGCAAATCACCACCCCCATTGTTACATCGGAGTGCCCTGCAATGTACTTGGTTGCCGCGTGAATAACCACATCAACACCGACTTGCATCGGCTTGAAATTTATAGCCGTCGCCCAAGTATTATCGATTGCACTGACGATATTGTGCTCTTGGCACTTTCGGGCAATGGCCGGTACATCCATCAACTCAAATGTGTGCGAACCCGGCGTTTCCATAAAGACTAAGCGGGTATTGGGTTTGAAGTATTTTTCAATATCACGGCCGATCTTCGGATCAAAAAACTCCGTCTCAATACCGAAGCGGCGCAGATAAACATCAAAGTATTCTCGAGTCGGTCCGTAAATAGAGTCCACTAGCAAACAGTGATCCCCGGCCTTTAAAAACGCCGTCAACGGAATCGTACAGGCAGCAAGCCCAGTTGGATATGACCATGCTCCCGCCGCCTGAGGGCCTTCTAAAGAGCACAATGCCCGATAAAAGGCGTGATGCGTGGGCGAGCCGTAAGTACCATAGGGAGGCTTTTGGTTGGTCATGGTCATTTCTGCCGTAGCCCGTTCAAGCATTTCTTCAAAGCTTGGATGTAGAACAGTACTGGCGCGATAGACCGGCGGATTGACATAGTCGTAGTTATCAAAAATTTCCATTCCGCCATGGACAAGACGAGTTTGCTCTTTCATCAACATCTCCAATTAACCGACTGATCTAGAGAGCTTAGCACTTCGTAACACTGCGTTGTCACAAAGTTGCCAAAAACAACTTCAATGGTCTAGACGTCGTCAGTTTTCAGGAAATCTCGAATTAAGGAAAGACAAATAAGGCCGGCCAATGCGGCAAAAATGGCCCCGGCATAACCAACGCAAGCCACCGAGAAATGCGTGACGGTAAAACCGCCCACCAGCGCTCCACTGCCGATACCGACATTGGCGATGCCAGAGAAAATGGACATGGCAATTGGAGCACCTTGCGGTACTAGACGAATAACCGTGGCTTGGAATGCCAAACCGAAAAAGGTAAACATAATGCCCCAAAATACGCACAACAACATCACCCCTTCGATGCTTTGCGCCGAAGCTTGCAATAGTGCCAAAAACGCCCCTACACCGAAAGTAGCCGCCAAATAAAAAACGATAGGCACTTTGTCAAAGTAGCGTGAGAAAAGAAAACTTGACACAAGACCGGCCACACCGAACACAGTCAACGCCCATGTAATCTCCGTCTCGGGCATCTTGGCCACTTGAGCCAAGAATGGTTCGATAAAACTGTAGCCCGTGTAGTGAGCACAGAACATCAGGGCGCAACACACGTATACCCCGATTAAAGCTCGATTTTTGAGCATCACAGGCAATGACTTCAGCGAGATCGCATCACGGTTTGGCACCTGCGGGAAAAAGTACATCAAAAAGCCGCCGATCACGAAAGCGGCCACGCCGATACTGACAAAAGTCGCTCGCCATCCCATCCACAGACCGATGACCCGCCCCAAAGGCATGCCGGCAATCATCGCAATAGACGTCCCCGTCACCACCATGCTCAAAGCCAGAGCCTTTTTGCCTTGTGGAGCAATACGAACAGCTACAGGTGTTGCGATTGACCAAAAGATTGCGTGGGCGAATGCCACACCGGCACGCGAGGCCATCAGTGTATAAAACCCCGTTGCAATACCGGATAAAACGTGACTGACAACAAAAATAGCCAAAATGGATAACAGCAACTTTTTGTACTCCATTTTGGATGCTAGCAACATCAAAGGCAACGACAACACGGTCACAATCCAAGCATAGACCGTGATGATAAGACCGGCGCGCGCCTCGGTGATTTGAAAATCTTGAGCAATGTCGGTCAAAAGGCCAATCGGAATAAATTCTGACGTATTAAAGATGAAAGCCGAAAGCGTGAGCCCTATGACGGGCGCCCAGCTTCTGAGTCCTTGTGTACTTTGCGACATAGGGAGGCCGCGTCCTTTCTGTTCGACAATTTTTATTCTTGATCGCGATTATATGACTGATGAAAAACACTTCAATAAGAGTTTGCAACTATCTAGGCATTGTTACCAAGAGCAATACAGACCATCAATTAACTCCGTACCTAACAGCACTGTGTCATATTGTTTACGCTTTCGATGCTGCCCCGATATTTTTGAAGACAAGCTCGCGATTTTGTAACTGATTTTGAGTCAAAGATCTTTACATATTGATTCATAATTCTTATTTATTTTAGTAATGTCACCGTATAGACAATTGATATTAGCCATATCAGAGAAGGGGCGATATATTTTTTCAAGAGAAAATTGATTCTTACCTTCTCTTAAGTATCAATCTTTTTGGGGACGAAAATATCATGACAAACAATGCTAAAGTTGCAGTTACAGGCGCACTCTTCGCTGCCGCTTCTGGTTACGCCACTGCCTCGCAAGTGCCTTACAAAGCCGTACCACCTTCACCGATTACTCCTCAAGCCCTTACTCTTGTAGAGCATTGGGACAAAGTCTTTGCGCAAGAGCCTACGGTCCAACACAGCAAAATCACCTTTGTCAACCGCTATGGCATCACGTTGGCTGCCGATCTTTATGTTCCTAAAAATGCAAAAGGCAAACTGGCGGCCATTGCTGTCAGCGGTCCGTTCGGAGCTGTCAAGGAACAATCCTCGGGACTCTACGCTCAAGAATTGGCTCGCCGCGGCTTTTTAACGATTGCGTTTGATCCGTCCTTTACAGGCGAAAGCAGTGGCACGCCCCGTTATGTTGCCTCGCCCGATATCAATACCGAAGACTTTTCTGCCGCCGTGGATTATCTTTCCACGCACAAAGATGTCGATGCGGACAAGATCGGTATTTTGGGGATTTGCGGCTGGGGCGGTATGGCTTTAAATGCTGCTGCGATTGATACACGCATTAAAGCAACTGTGACTTCGACCATGTATGACATGAGTCGCGTCAACGCTAACGGTTATTTCGATTCAATGGATGAAAACGCCCGTTATGAGCTCAAAAAAGCATTAAACGCCCAACGCACTGATGACTATAAGGCTGGACACTACAGCCTCGGCGGAGGTGTTGCCAACGCCTTACCCAGTGACGCTCCGCAGTTCGTTAAAGATTACTTTGACTACTACAAAACCGCTCGTGGTTACCATGAGCGATCCTTAAACTCCAACGACGGCTGGAACAAGACTTCGCCGCTGTCTTTCATCAATATGCCGATTTTGGCCTATAGCCAAGAAATTCGCAGTGCCGCAATGTTGATTCACGGTGAAAAGGCTCATTCTCGCTACTTCAGCGAAGATGCTTTTAAGAAATTAAAACTGAACAACAAAGAGCTTGTCATCATCCCGGGTGCCAACCACACCGATTTGTACGACCGGTTTGACAAAATTCCGTTTGATCGGATTGAGGCTTTCTATCGCAAACACTTAGCGTTCTAGAGGCCGATTGATCTGACTTTTTAGAAAGGAGCCCCCATGCAAAGACGATAATTCATCACCGGCGGCCTTGTCACCATGGGGGCCATTTCATTACCCGCTTGGACAGCTAACCTTTCTCACGCTTCAGGAGTACGCACTTTGGATCTCAAAAACAAAACCGCCCAACTCAATAGTGGTTACCTTATGCCCATCTACGGCCTCGGTTGCTATAGCCTGCATGGCAAAACATGTATTAATGCTATTCATGCAGCCTTGAAATACGGCATTCGAATGATTGATACGGCTTCTATTTACGGTAACGAAGAGGAGGTCGGTGAGGCCGTTCGCACGTCCGGTGTTAATCGTAGAGACATTTTTGTGACGACCAAGCTCTACCCGTCTCAATACAAAAACGCCCAACACACCATTGACGAGTCATTGCAAAAACTCAATCTCGACTACATCGACCTTATGCTTTTGCACCATCCCGGTGCACTCGACATTGCCGCCTACAAAGCCACGGAAGAAGCCATTGCCGCTGGGAAAATCCGTTCCATCGGTTTGTCAAACTGGTACATTAAAGAGTTGTCAACCTTACTGCCGAAAGTCAAAACGATGCCGGCACTCGTGCAAAACGAAATCCATCCGTATTACCAAGACTCCGAAGTCGTGCACTTTATCCGAAGCAAAGGAATTGTCGTGCAAGGTTGGTATCCGCTCGGCGGCCGGGGCCACAACAGAGAACTCTTAGCCGAGCCTGTTCTCAAAGAAATTGCCAAAGCCCATCGCAAAAGCCTTGTACAAGTCATTTTGCGTTGGAATTTGCAACGCAACGTAGTGGTCATTCCAGGCTCCAGCAACCCGGATCATATTCGCGAAAATACGGAAATTTTCGACTTTGTTTTAACGCCGCAGGAAATGTCAGCGATTGCAAAACTGAATCGTAACGAAAAACACGATTGGTACTAATCGCGACTTTGTGCGAGCAATTCTCTCAGACGCACTAAAAAGAGTTGTGCAGCCGGGCTAAACACAGGATTGCGTTTCCATGCAAGCACCAACTTTGATTCCAATTTAGGACTTAAGTGCTTGTAGAGCAAACTTGAAGTATCGCCTCCGTTATACAAACCTTTGAGAGAAACCAAGTAGCCGATGTTATTCTCAGCAAAAACCGCTGCGTTATAGACAAGGTTGTAGGTCGCTACAATATTGAGTCTGTCAAACGCATTGCCAAACCATGCTACAAAGTCGTTATTACCTGACGTTTTGGCGATGGCTTGGCGCGACAACAATAGTGGCCTATCCAACAAATCTTCCCGCTCGATGACCTCTTTTTGAGCCAAGACATCATCCTTGGGCACCCACCCCCCCCCCAAGTGTCGCTCTCATTGAGTTCCAAATACTCAAATCTCGAGAGATTGATCGGTTCGATTAAAAGAGCAAAGTCCAAAAGTCCATTTTCCAGACGCTCGATTAATTCCTGACCATTGCCGCTAAAAATATGCGTATGTATCTTCGGGTAGTCATGACGAATATCGGCAACCGCTCGTGCCAACGTATGGACAGCCGCGGTCTCTCCGGCGCCGATATAAATATCGCCTTGAATATTATTTTTGTCGCCTACAAATTCATCGCGCGTTTTTCTGACGATGTCAACGATTTCCTCCGCGCGCCTTAGCAAACGCATGCCGTCTTCAGTTAACGACACACTGTGGCTGTGGCGAACAAACAAGTCGGTATTGAGTTCTTCTTCCAACTCTTTAAGTTGACGTGACAAAGTCGGTTGTGTGACGTGCAACACATTAGCGGCCTTTGTAAAACTGCCCTCTTTTGCAACAGCTAAAAAATAGCGCAACGTTCTCAGTTCCATCGTAATCCTCAGGTTGTCTTGTTATGCGTTCCTTGCATAAGACGGTACAAACAATTAACCATACTAATATCATAGTTTTTAGCTTTTGGGCATTTTTTGAAGGCTACAATTTGTGCGTTATCCGTCCGAGCCTTAGTAAGCGAAGTTTTTTAATGTCATCGGCTTGCTATTTATTTGGATTTATTGGATAATTCCAAACTCTTGTCGGAACGTGGGGTTGCATGCCAGCGATAAGACCTTTATGTAAAGGCGCGCTCGCAAGGCACTCAGGGCGGCCGATGTTATGTAATTAGGAAATACAACAAATGAAACAAGGTATTCACCCCGAATATCGCGACGTGGCCTTCTGCGACTTGTCCATCAACAAGATGTTCATCATCAAGTCCACCGCTCAAACGAAAGAAACCGTTGAAATTGACGGCGTGACCTATCCGCTCGTGAAGTTGGATACGTCCTCCGAAAGCCATCCCTTCTACACGGGTGCTCAAACCCGTATCGTAGAAGCTGGCCGTGTGGAAAAATTCCGCGCCAAGTACGCCAATCTCAGCAAGAAGGCCTAATGTCATTGCCGCCCCTACGGGCGCGTTTGACCTTCGGTCAAAAAAGGGGCAGTTCCCGTGCGAACTGCCCTCTTTTCGTTAAAATAGGTTCGTTAAATCCATTATTTTTATCGTATGTTTGAAGAACGCCCCTCCCCGATCGTTGCCCCAGCTGCCACGGCCGACAAATTGCCGCGCATGGCACTTTTGGCACTGCTCGTCATTTATATCATTCCGGGGCTCTTATCACGAGACTTTTGGAGCTCACACGAGCTCGAAAGCTTTGCGGTTATCTCAAGCATGCTCTCGGGCGGCATCATTGATTGGTTGTTGCCCCATATTGACGGTGTCCAATACGTTAAAAACGGTCCCTTATCCATGTGGGTGGGCGCTCTTTTCGCCAAACTCTTTGGTTGGCTCTTCGGCGAAGACTCTGCAAGCAGACTCAGTGTACTGGTCTGGTTTGCCATTGCTACCTCCAGCATCTGGTACGGTACTTGGTACGTCGCTCGACGGGCCGAGGCTCAACCCGTGGTACTGGCCTTCGGCGGCGAAGCATCGCCACGAGACTACGGACGAGTGGTTTCCGACGCGGCACTGTTGATGTTTGTCGGCACGTTCGGACTGTTTGTTCCTATCCGCCAATTATTCGTTGATATGGCCCTTTTGGCCATCGTGGCACTGTTTTATTTCTCTCTGACTTGGTCTTTCCGCCGGTCTCAATTAGGTCCGCTTTTAACCGGGGCGACCGCCGGTGCGGCCGTTCTTTGCGCCGATCTTTTCACAGGCGTCATTATGCTTGCAGTTGCTCTTTTGCTGCATGCACGCGTTCACGCTTATGACACCCCCTTCATCAGTCGCAGCACCTTAATCATTGTGGCGGCGGCGGCAGTCTTTTTCGCTTGGCCGGTCGTTACCGTCGGCTTTGCCATCGAAACCATCGATGCGTGGTTTGCGACATGGTGGGAAACACAATTGGCTGTTTTCGGACTAATGCGAGCTCGTGAAGCATTTTGGTCGATCGAAAACTTTATTTGGTTCTTGTGGCCGGTGTGGCCCTTTGCGCTTCTGTCAATTTACGCTTTCCGCAAACAAATCGGTCGCACACACATCAAGATTGCTCTGTGGACTTTCGGCGGCTTTTTAATTTTCTCGATTTTCGGCAACGTAACAGGCGAGCGCTACCTTACGCTATTGACACCGGGGTTGTGCGTGCTGGCCGCCTTTGGGCTAATGTCCACACGACGCTCTTGGGCCAACATACTTGACTGGTTCAGTGCAACAGTCTTCACAATTGCCTTGTTGACGATCTGGGGCTACTTCATTGCATGGCTGACAGGCTTCCCGCCCAAAATGCAGAAGTCCATTTTCAACCTAGCCCCGGGTGTTGATCCGAGTTTGCACGGGTTGCTCTTTGTGCTGTGTTTTGTGACTTTCTTAGCTTGGATAACGCTTGTGCTTTGGCGAATGAACCGCTCCCAAGTCATGGCCTGGAAGGGCCCGTGGTTAGCCGCTGCCGGCGTAACAGCCTTAAGCATCACCACTGTCTACCTCTTTGAACCCGCTATCGATAACGCTCGAAGCTTTGAGCCCGTTGCACAAAGTGCCCAAGTGGATTTTGCCGCATTAGCCCCCAAGGGACAGTGTATTTCGACAACAACCTTAACTCCGGTTCAGAAAATGACCTTTAAATATTACGGTTTGGCCTTGTCGAACAATTCGCACTGCCGATGGTACTTCGAGGCTCAACGTGAATTAGAAAATCCGGTGCCTGAACACCGTATTGCTGGCACCTACTCACGTCCACGTGACGGCAATCATTTCATTTTGATTAAACCTGAATAATTGGATTATTTGACCGTTATATGACGCATCCAGCTCCTCAAAGACTGACGCCGCCGGATATCTCTTTGCGCGCGATTGCTAAGCTAGCCAGTCCGATTTTCATTGCCAACGTCGCCATCGTGGGCGGCGGCACGGTCGATACCATCATGGCCGGTCATCTCGGTGCAGATCACTTGGCTGCCATTGCCGTGGGCTTAGCTTCTGTCATCATGGTCTTTATGGGATTGGTCGGGATTTTGCAAGGGATGAGTCCGCTGGCCGGTCACCATTTTGGAGCCCAACGTTACGAAAAAATCGGTTTTGAACTTTCGCAATGTCTGTGGTTAGCCGCCTTTTTATCCATTATCGGTATCGCACTGATGTGCTGGACCGACCTCTGGATGAGTCTGTCGCAAGCCCAAGGCGAAGTACGCCGAATGGCAACCGAATATATTCTCATCAGCGCACTCGGTCTACCGCCCTCGCTTTTCGGGCGGGCCTTTGTATCACTAAACGCCGCCGTTTCGCGCCCCAAAGTGACGATGTACGTATCATTGGCTAACCTTGCCCTAAAGGTTCCTTTAAACGGTGTTTTCATGTACGGCTGGTTAGGATTTGAGCCAATGGGAGGCGCCGGTGCTGCGGTCTCTTCTATGGTTTTAAGTTGGATCGCTTTATTGGCCTACGTCGTGATTTGGAAAAAAGACAACTACTACAACAAGATGCGTTGTAGCCGCTTCTACGGACCGCAACTTAAAGCAATGTGGGAGCAATTGAAAATCGGTGTGCCGATCGGCTTGTCGACTTTCTTTGAAGTGAGCTCCTTTACTCTGATGGCAATTTTCATTTCGCGTTTTGGCCCTGTAGCGGTCTCTGCCCACCAAATTGTGGCTAACGTCACATCGCTTTGCTACATGATCGCGCTCTCGATCGGGATTGCTGGAACGGTTCTTGTGTCGCAATGTTTAGGGGCGGGCTATGCCAACGTCGCAGAGAAAGCTACGCGTCGCTGCTTGATATTAGCCAGTAGCATTGCACTATTGGTTGCCTTTACGCTTTACTTCGGTCGTGGCTTTATTCTCGAACTGTATACGTCGGATGAGACCGTGATCAAAATCGCCTATTCCTTGATCCTATTCGGTGTCTTTTATCATGTTTTCGATGCTATGCAATGCGTCGGAGCTTTTGCACTGCGAGGCTATCGCGTCACGTTTTGGCCGATGGTTATCTACGGCGTGCTCTTATGGTGCGTGGGACTTTTCGGCGGATACTACATGGCGTTTTACGGCGGCCCCTTCGGTCGCCCGTTGCAAGCCTATGGCTTCTGGGGCATGACTGCAACCGGTCTTTTCTTAGCCGGTAGCTGTCTTGCTGCAATGGCGCTTTTTGTAGCCCGCGTTAAAACGAAGGAAGCAGACGCCTAATTTGTGAATATGCGTTACACAAGCGCCTGTCTTTGCCCGCTTGTAATCGCATTGCGCTACCATAGTCACAATAGCCGCTTCGTTTTTTCAAGGAGATCGGTTCATGAGCATTCAACAAAATTTAATCGCTGGCGTATGTATCGCCATCGGTATTG
>USCE01000025.1 GCA_900553105.1 uncultured Sutterella sp. | reverse complement strand
CGAGATAGGCTCCGGTCTCGTGGGCTCGGAGATGTGTATAAGAGACAGTCCTTCGGGAGCCAAAACTCTGAACACTTCTTTAAAAAATGCTTCACCGACTCGCTCGTGCGCATGAACGCAAACGACCAAATCAAAAGACGCTTCTCTAAAAGGTAAGTGATCAAATGAAAGTTTTACTGATGGCTTAACCGCCTCACAGGGCTCATTGGCATGAGCACCGTAGATCTTGATCTCATGACTTGCGCTTCGCAGAACTTGACCATATGGCACCCCAAGCTGCAAAGCAGTTTCGCCTGCTTCGTGAGCTAAAAGCGCATCGGCCTCGGTCGCTTCCCAACGCCGAAGTTGAGAGCCTACCGCTGTGGTAAAAAAGTCAACAAGATTGAGAGAATCCATGGGCTAACAAAAAGCCTTAAATCGATTGTTTTAAAATTAAACATTTAATAGAGCTGTGTCAATGTTAATTTCCCCAAGGGTATTGGGCTCGTTACAATACGGGAAGTTTTTGGGAACCTTTTTTCATGATTAATCGCCGCCGTCTTTTATTATCCTTAGGTGCCATGGGGCTTTTAAGTCCCGCGGTAGCTTTCCCTCGAGTCAATAAAAACCTACGGATCGTCGTACCGTATCCTGCCGGCGGCCCCTTGGATGCGACTGCTCGAGTATTGGCTGAAATGCTCTATCCTTTGCACGGTCGAGTGATTGTAGAAAATCGTCCCGGCGCGGCCGGTGCCCGCGGCTTACTTGCACTAAAGGAAGCTGAACCCGACGGTCAAACACTGGCGATGGGTGCAGTAGCGACACTCGCCATCAATCCTTTGATTCGTGAAAACCTTCCCTATAAACCTGAAGACTTTACCGGGGTGTGTTTATTAAGCGACGTACCCAATGTACTCGTGATGACACCCGAAACGATGAAAAAATTAGGCGTTAAAACGCTCGAAGATGTGCTTAACGTCATACGCAAGAACCCCGGCAAACTTAATGCCGCCTCGGGAGGAAACGGCTCGGCCGGTCACATTATTGGAGAGATTTTGACATCTCAAGGCTTTCGCACGGAACATATTGCTTTTGCCGGAGCCGCTGCCGCACAACTGTCGCTTTTGGCCGGTGAAACCGATCTCATGTTTGACAATTGGGCCAATGCCAAAGCCGCCGTAGCCGACGGCCGACTGGCCGTGTTAGCTCAAACGGTCAAAGATCCTGATGGACAAATTCCAGCCCCGAGTCTTTCTTCTGTGGACATAGAATGCGATATCTCGACTTGGTTCGGGCTGATCGCCCCGGCAGCCACTTCCCTTGAAACCCGTCGCACTCTATTTGAGGACATTGAAAAGACTATTTCAATGGGCAATAACCTTCAAAAATTTGTTCAAGTCAGTGGCTCTTCAGCCATCCTTGACCCGAACGCGTTTGATTCTTGGATTGCAAATGAACAAGCCAAGTACCGCTTTTTATTTCAAACGCTAAAACTCACCTCATAGCCTATGGTCACGCTTCGCTTTGCCCGAGATACGGTGGCTGGACTCTTTTTCATGGCAATCGGGGGTACTTTTGTTGCCCTGGCGGGCGACTTGGAATTAGGCACAGCCACGCGTATGGCCGCCGGCTATTTCCCACGGCTACTTGGCATTTTGTTAATGATTTTAGGCGCCATTATCAGCTTAAAAGGCTCTTTAACACCCAAAAAGCCGCGCGAGCCCTTGTATCGTTTTGACCTCAAGCGTCTTGCCATCTTATGCGCTGCGATTCTTTGCTTTGCCGCAACGCTTCAGTTCGGGCTATTGATTGCCATGAGCTTGATGATCGGCATTGCCTCATTAGCCAATGACCGCCCTAATCTTAAAGAAACCATAGTGCTGATCATCACCATTGACAGCATCATTGCTCTTATTTTTATCGGTGCTCTGGACTTAGAGATTGCACTTTTACCCTCGTGGGGAGGTGCATAGTGGAGCTTCTGAACAATCTCTCGGTCGGTCTTACTGCCGCGCTATCACTCACAAACGTTGCCTATTGCTTTTTAGGCGTACTGATCGGCACATTGGTGGGAGTCTTGCCCGGACTTGGGCCTGTGGCCACTTTGGCACTGTTGCTACCCATCACTTACTCCCTTGATCCCACGGCTGCCGTGATTATGCTGGCAGGTATTTATTATGGGAGCCAGTACGGAGGATCGACCACGGCGATTTTGATGAACATCCCCGGTGAAGCATCAGCGCTTGTTACTTGTATCGACGGCAACAAACTGGCTCGTAAGGGACGTGCCGGCAGCGCCTTGGGTGTTGCAGCCGTGGCCAGTTTTATTGCCGGCACAGCTGCAACGCTTTTAATTGCCGTTGCGGCACCCTACCTGGCGGACGTCGCCCTTTTATTCGGAGCCACGGAATACTTCAGCTTGATGGTGCTTGGGCTTGTCGGTGCAGTCGTGCTCTCAAACGGGGACATTTTAAAAGCCATGGCCATGGTCATTACAGGACTTTTGCTGGGCTTAGTCGGCACCGATATCCAGTCCGGAGAATTGCGATTTACGCTCGATACGCTGACGCTTCAAGACGGCATCGATTTTGCCGTTATTTCCATGGGCTTTTACGGTGTCGCCGAGATTCTTAAAAACCTTCAAGCCATGCGAGTCTCTTCTGAAGCAACCTGCGCACGCATTGACTCACCCTGGCCCTCTGCCAAAGACATTAAACGCTCGACTCCTGCAATCGCACGTGGCACGGTTCTCGGCAGTCTACTGGGACTGTTGCCCGGCGGTGGAGCGCTGCTGTCAGCCTTTGCCGCCTACAGTGTCGAAAAGCGCCTCAGAATAAAAGAAAGCGAGGAAGTCCCCGTGGGAGAAGGCAATTTAAGAGCTGTTGCCGCACCGGAAGCCGCCAACAACGCCGGTGCTCAGACTAGCTTTATCCCGATGCTGACTTTAGGCATTCCCTCAAACGCCGTGATGGCGCTATTGATGGGAGCATTGATTATTCAAAATATCACCCCAGGTCCCCAAGTCATTGACACCAACCCAGATCTCTTTTGGGGATTAATTGTGTCGATGTGGGTGGGTAATTTCTTTCTCGTGATTCTCAATTTACCGTTGGCCGGTCTGTGGGTCCAGATGTTGCGAATCCCCTACCGATGGATGTTCCCGATGATTCTTGCGGTTTGCTCCATCGGCGTTTATTCCATCAACTACAACGTCTATGATCTCGTAACGATGGTGGCCTTTGCCGTCTTGGGTTATGTCTTTTATCACTTGCGTGCCGAACCGGCGCCTTTAATCTTGGGTTTTGTTTTAGGACCAATGATGGAAGAAAACCTTCGCCGTGCGATGCTCTTAGCGCGAGGCGATGCCACTGTGTTTTTTACGAGCCCGATTTCTTGCGCGCTACTAGTTGCTGCGTTGCTACTTTTACTCTCGACACTGTTGCCAGCCATCAAGTCGGCTCGGACAGATGCGTTTGTTGAAGATTAATCGTTTTGAAAAAAGTCCGCGCCAGAAAAACAAAAGGGACCTGAACTTCAGATCCCTTTCGAACAGAATTTTGGTAGGCACGATTGGATTCGAACCAACGACCCCCACCATGTCAAGGTGATGCTCTAACCAACTGAGCTACGTGCCTGTTGCGAGTTGCGTATATTAGCAAGCCGTAAAAAAAAATGCAAGGCCAATCTAAAAAATTTTTATTTTGACCCACTTCTGTCCAAAAAGTTTGACATTCAATTTCACGCCCCCACAGTTCAAAATAAACAAGCCTGTGGGGAATTTTCTATTATAACGGTAAGCGCCCACATTCAAAATTGGGATTTCAATCTCCCAATGAATACTTCGTGAGCCTGCTCAAGGCCATTTAAGTGGAGGTCGATTCAGATTCAAAATTCCGATCCTTCAACCCACTTCCATTTTGGCAACGGATTCGATGATTTTATTATATTGCCCAAATATTATGAACTAGCACATCCTTGCTCACAAAATAAGGCATATCCGTTTGGCAAATGATTGTTCCTCTTCCTGTTGCCACTGGCAAAGAATTAAAAGCTGTGAGCCACTTTGCATCATGAGTATCAGCAAGAACCTTAGATTTAATTTCAACAGGATAATATTTTCCATCTGAGTGGATTAACAGATCGATTTCCATGCCTCTGTTATCGCGGTAGAAGTAAAAGTCAGGTTTTTTCCCATTGTGGGCCCAACTTTTAATGATTTCCATAACCACAAACGTTTCGAAAAAGTTTCCTTGATTCACATGTGTTTGCATCTCTTCGGGAGTCTGAATGCCAAGAAGATGAGCAACCAAACCCGTATCAGTCATATAGACTTTCGGACTTTTTACTAACTGCTTATCAATATTGGAATAAAACGGTGGTAACAAAATAATAAGGCCTGATGCTTCAGCAATGCTCAGCCAGCGTTTAATCGTTGCCGTTTGAACACCGGCTGCTTCGGCCAATGGTTGTAACCTCAGCTCTTGACCTGTACGAATCGCAAGAGCTTTGAGAAACTTGCGGAATTGAATTGTTTTATCAACTTGAGCTAAGGTGGCTACGTCTTTTGATAAATAAAGACTAACCAAAGATTCGAAAAACCAGTCTCGTACTTCAACATCTTTATCAATGACGCCTGGCCATGCGCCCTGAAAAATGATTTTCCAACAGTCACTCACACTGCGAGTGCGAAGATTAGATTCTAGATTGCCTGGTAGATAGGGCTTTTGCAACAGTCCCTTCCCCTCACGCTCATAGATTGAAAAGGGATACAAATCAAAACTTATAAGTCTACCGGGTAAAGCTTCTGTCACATTCGCCATTAAGGTCAAGCGTTGAGACCCACTGATCCAGTATTGTCCTGTTGTGTCAGATTGATCAACAACTTCCTTGAGACTTCGAAATAATCCAGGAGCTAATTGAATTTCATCAATTGTTCTAGGCGCAGGATTAAGTTGAAAAAATGTTTCCGGTGATTCTAATGCTGATAATAACTGTCTTGAACTATCTAAAGTCACATATTGACGTTGTCGGCTAGCCAAATGAGACAAAAGCGTACTTTTACCCACCTGACGCATACCAGAAACCATAACAACCTTAAAAGCGGTTGAAGCTTTTTTAATAATTGGCTCGATCGTTCGTGGTGAGTATTGTTTCGACATTGTATCTCTCGATTTTGTTAATTTTAATGATACGCCATCGATAATATCGATGATGCATCATCTATTTTATACAAAAACTACCATCAGAGAAAACGAAACCGATTGAACAGCGATTAAAAGTGTGACAATGAAGCACTAAAACATACTTCATTATTTGACGTTCAACTTCTGCACAATTAATACAGTGTTCAAGAAAGGCGCACTTCGTTACAGCATCTTTACGAAGTACGCCGCTGTTTTTTTAGAAAAGCAATTTCTGCTTCTCGTTCTTTCAGAGCCTTGCGTAACCGGGCATTTTCTTCGGATAAGGAAATATTCTCAGAAGGCATTTGCCCTTTAGCTTGAATGACCCAACGATTGAGTGTTTTGTAACTGATCCCAAGACTACTGGCAACGCTTAGTTGAGATTCATCCGTTTTGGACACGGATGACAGCTAATTTTTTGAATTCGTCAGAAAAGCGTTTATGCATTTTGATCCTCATTTCTATCAAGTATTTTAAAAAAGTGAGAATCAAAATTCCGAAACTACGATCTTATTTCACTTCGATAAATTCTTTTGTTTTAACGTCTCATACATTGCCTGCAGAAGCGGTTGCTTTTCAAAACGAGCCCACAAACGCTTCAGTTTGAGCATATAAAAACGACGCGAGAACATCTCTAGTGGAACGACAGTTGCTGAACCGATATTGTCACAAATAACCGGAAAAATTTCGGTCTCACTAACCCGGCGACAAAGGATGTTGTAAGGCTTAAGTGACATAGTCACCAATTGATTGTTAGCTAAGTACGCTTTTAGATTTTCCAAAAGTACGCTCATCTCTTCGGCCTGTTCTGCCATACCGTCCACAGAATATCGTTGGTCAAGCCGTTGAGAGGGCTGCATGTCAAAATCAACTATTCTGTCATAAACATAGCCCGTACCGAGATTCGTCTCAACTGTTCCGTGATACCGTGGCACACCTCGCCAGTCTTTCAAAGTACGATTTAATCGCTCGTAGTATTTCAACTCTCTGCACAGTTCTTTATCCGCATTTCCACTGTGGTTATAAACCACCTTGATACATAAACGAGGGTCATCTGGATAAACAAAACACACTCGATGATGCCCAATTCCTATAACACTTTCGTGGGAGAAATCTTGGCTGAGTTCAATCATGACACTTACTCAATTATTTCTTCAAATTGACAAACAAATTTTTAAATTTCAGATATATAACAGAAAGTTAAAATAAAGTTGTCAGTTTTTAATATTTAATCCCGTCACCTGTTTGTCATTTTCATGACACAAATAGGTAGAAGTTGATGATATCACCCTTTTTGACGATTTTTTTACGCTATTTTTACGCTTTACAGATACAATTTTCACGGTTTTATGACAAAGAGATCTCAAAATGCAAGAAAACGATCGTAAACGCATTATGGTCGATATGTCGGCTACGCTTATTCATCATGGCCATATCCGCCTTCTTCACAAAGCTGCACAAATGGGCGACGTCGTGGTTGCTTTAACCACCGATGAAGAAGTCAAGCGAACAAAGGGCTATGTTCCGGAGCTTAACTTTGAAGAGCGCAAAGAGATTCTTTTAGCGTTAAAAGATGTCAAAGAAGTGGTTCCCAGCCCTTGGCTTATTACCGAAGAGTTCCTTGATGAACAGCATTGTGATGTGCTTGTACACGGCGCAGACAACAGTAACCACATTCCGCCCGAGCGCCTTGTCGTCTTTCCCCGCACGGAAGGAATCAGCTCTTCGATGTTGCGCGAGCGTGTGCTTGACTGCTTAATTGAAATGAACTTAGATGCCAAGCCCTCAAAAGCCAGCGACAAGGTGGCACGCTTTCTCATCGAGTCCATTAAAAAAGAATTCCGTCTCGAATAATGCGCAGTTTGCACCCCTATCTTTTATTGGCCGGTTGCCTTTTGAGCATGGTCTCAGGGGTTGGTGCACAAACTGAACTGACTGTCTATACAGCCGTTGAGCCGGAGTTGCTTTCTGTTTATAAAGACGCCTTTGAGGCCAAGCACCCCGATATTCAGATTACTTACGTTCGGGATTCGGCAGGCCCCATCACGGCAAGACTGAAGGCCGAGCGTGAACGGCCTCGCGCACACGTCATTTTAGGGCTGTCAGCCATTGCGCTTCAAACACTCAATGACGAGGGACTTCTTTCCCCCTATCGGCCGGCTAAGGCCGACGAAATCAATCCTAAGATGCGTGACGCCGACTTTGCTTGGTTCGGGATTAATGCTTGGGGTGGCTCCATTTGTGTTAATACCGATTTGTTACAAAAGCGCGGTCTTCCTATTCCCCGCTCTTGGCGCGACTTATTAAAACCGGAATACAAAGGCCAAATTGTCATGCCCAATCCTGCTGCCTCGAGCACAGGTTATATGTTCATGCTCGGATGGGTGCAGGGCTTCGGTGAAGAAAAGGGCTGGGAGTATATTGAGGCGTTACACAACAATATCCTCTTTTATACCTCAAGCGGCGCACGCCCTGCTGCCATGGTGGCTCAAGGCGAAATTCCCATTGCGTTGACCTCTGAGGCGTTTGTTCGTCCATTTACGCGCTTTAATATTCCGGTTCAATCAATTGAACCTGAAGAAGGTATTGCGTGGGATGCCGAAGGATGTGCTCGTCCCAAGGGTGGCGACAATATTGAAGCTGCCCAGGCATTTCTCGACTTTTGTGCCTCTGAAGACGTTGCTCAAATTGCCCGGGACTTTAGCGGCATTGCCGCCATTGACGCCTACAGCAGTGATAAAGGTCGATCCATTGCTTCTCGTTTTTTAGCGCTTGACTTTAACCGAGCCGCTAAAGAAAAATCCGCCATCATTGATCGTTTTAAGCGCCTGACTCAGAAATAAGGATAACGCCATGACAGATCTTACCTTAACCGGTTTATGCAAAACGTACGGAGTCACGCAGGCGCTCAAGCCCTTGGACTTGGCAATCCCCAAGGGAAGCTTCACGTCGATTCTCGGTCCTTCCGGAAGCGGTAAAACGACGCTTTTGATGCTTTTAGCCGGTATAGAAACGCCAACGGCCGGTCGTATTCAATTCGAAGACAAAGATTTAACTCAAATCTCTTTAGAAAAACGCAACATCGGCATTGTGTTTCAACACTACGCGCTTTTCCCGCACTTAACGGTTAAAGACAATATTCTTTATGGCGTCAAAAGAAAACTCGCTGGCGACGCTTTAGCGCAAAAGCTTGAAACGATGCTCGAACTCACGGGGCTAACGGGGCTTGAAAATCGTTTTCCTTCGGAGCTCTCAGGCGGTCAACAGCAACGCGTTGCCGTAGCGCGGGCTCTGGCGACCGATCCCGACCTCTTGCTCTTAGACGAACCGCTCTCAGCGCTTGATGCTTGGACTCGTGCATCATTAGGTCGTCAATTGCGTGAAATTCAGCAAAAAACGGGTATTACGACTGTTATGGTCACACACGACCGGGCTGAGGCTTTGGCGCTGTCGGACTTCATCGTGATTTTAAATGCTGGAGCACTGGAGCAAGCCGGCACGCCTGAAACGCTCTACGACCACCCGCAAAGTGAATTTGTAGCCACTTTTGTGGGTGGCATGAACGTCATTACGGACTTCACGGATAAAAAACAGGAGAAATCTACCAAACCGTGCGCAGGTTTAGGGTTACGCTTTAGCGATGTCAAAGTAAACCGTGCTACAGAAGCCGCTTTGTCACGTCCCGATACAGTGATCGGCCGACTTCTATCGACTCAATTCATGGGTGACTTCATCCGTGCGCAGTTTTTGCTCAATGACTTTAAAACCGAAATCACTGCTGACATTGTCCGAAGTGAAGCCGTGGCTGCAACGCTTAAAGCCGGAGAACTGTATGCATTAACGTTACCCCAAGCACTTTTGCGAGGATGGACGCGTCATGACTAGCCGCTTTAATGCGATATTGGCCGCCATCACAGCATTATTGCTCGTCGGGCTTATTCCGCCCGGACTTGAACTTGCCGCAAGTTTACTGGAAGCTTTTGATACTTTAGGCGCGCTTTGCACGGGCTACAACATCCGAGCCGTCACCAACACTTTCTTCTTGGGCGCAAGCGTTGCGCTCGTTGCAACGCTTCTGGGCTGCATTATTGCCGTTGCCATTGCGACAAGTCACGGCCCTGTTCGACTGGCCTTAAAAGCCCTTTTTTTAGCGCCAATCTTTGCGCCTTCCATCATGCCAGCCATCGGTCTTATTTACTTAATCGGTGCCAACGGCATGTTGATGCAGTGCGAGCTTTACGGGGTAACGGGAGTATTTCTTGGCGCGCTCATCTTTGCGTTACCTCATGCAACGCTTCAAATTCAGGTGGGATTGACAAGCTTTGATGCAAGGCTACTCGATGTTGCCCGGTCGTTAGGGGCGGGGCCTTTTGAGCGTATTTACTCGGTAGTGCTTCCCCATTTAAAACCCTCGCTCATTAACGGCGCGTTGATTGCGTTTGTGCTCACAGTGACAGACTTCGGTGTCCCAAAGTTGCTCGGTGGAAGTTTCCCCGTCCTTGCAACGGAAATTTATAACCAAGCAATCGGTAGTCAAAATTTTGCGGCGGCAGCTTTTTTAAGTCTCTGGTTATTGGTGCCTTGTTTAATGGCTTTTTATTTTGCTGGTCGCGTTAAAACGCACGGGCAAGCCCAAGGCGCTCGAGCGCTCGTTGCTCGAGATTTGGGAGCGTGCACTCAAGCAATCAACGTAACGGCTTGTGTCATTGTCGCCATGCAATTAGCCACACTGGTTGCCGTGATTTACGGGGCTTTTGTGACCTTCTGGCCCTATGTACCGGAGTTAACATTGGCCAATTTTGCCTTTAAGAACTCCACCTACGGCATTGCCCCCTGGATTAACAGTCTGGTTTTAGCCGCTGGCGTTGCTCTACTTGGCACCGTGATTTCGATGACAGCAGGTTATTTATCCGTTCGCACGAATGCATCCTCGGCACTTAAAAAATGCTATGAAATGATCGCCTCCGTTCCCCTGTGCGTACCGGGCACGGTCTTGGGTCTCGGTTTTGCGATGGCCTTCTCATCGATGAGTATTTTTGACCTTCCCATGTTTGCCATG
This sequence comes from uncultured Sutterella sp., assembly GCA_900553105.1. Taxonomy (GTDB): domain Bacteria; phylum Pseudomonadota; class Gammaproteobacteria; order Burkholderiales; family Burkholderiaceae_F; genus Aphodousia. Next base: position 1,344 of record USCE01000025.1, on the reverse strand, counting down.
GGGTTACTGATCTTTAATACGCTGATTCACCTTTACACGGTTGCGCACGTCACGGCACAATCCACACTCAAACAAATTGATCCTCGCTACGAAACCGTAGGACAAAGTTTGGGGGTGAGTTTTTCAAGTAATTTGCGAGAAGTGATTCTTCCCTTATCGGCTTCTGGTATTCGTGACATTTTCTGCTATCTTTTCGCCTCGGCTGTGACGACCATTTCTGCCGTTGTCTTTTTGTATACGCCGCAGACAATGCCTGCAGCTGTTGCTGCGATTCAAATGATTGACAGCGGCTTTATTTCCGAAGGGGCAGCAATGTCCACATTGGTTTTCATTTCCGCGCTAACTGTACGACTTTTAGCACTTAGATTAATTAAATAAAAAAACTATGACTTTTAAACGTAAAACACTGCAAGCATTCACAATAGGTGCGGCACTGTTAGCCCCGCTTAATGCTTGGGCTTATTTGGATCCGGGCACTGGCAGCATGCTCCTGTCGGTCTTTATCGGCCTTATATCCAGCGCCTACTTTATGCTTCGCAAGTTGCCAAGCGTTGCCCGTTCCGTCTTTTTCCGACTCACGGGCAAAAAGGACGATTTAATCAACAATAGCATCGTCTTTTACGCTGAATCGGCCGCCTACTGGTCGACCTTTAAACCCATTTTGGAAGAATTTGCCAAACAAAACCGACCGGCCACCTACTTAACCTCTGACGAAAAAGACCCTGTCTTTTCTGCCGGTCTCCCCGACTGTATCCGAGCTAAATATATCGGCAAAGGCCAAACGGCTTACACGGCATTGGGTTTTTTGCAAGCCGATCTTTTTGTGTTGACAACACCGGGAATCGATGTTCTGCAAATCCGACGCTCGGCCGGGGTTAAAAAGTACATTCACATCGTGCATGCCGTAGGCGACATTCACACCTACAAGTTCTATAGCTTCGATTACTACGACGCCGTATACTGCTCAGGGCCAGGTCAAGTCAAAAGTCTTCGCGCGTTGGAAGCGCTTCGTAAAACTGAGCCCAAAGAGTTACCGATCTTAGGGTGCCCCTATCTTGATACGATGGTCACGCGCTTGGCTACAGCTCAAAAACCCGAACACGATACCATTCTTGTGGCTCCTACATGGGGCAAAAACGGGCTTTTAACCCGAACCGGTAGCCTCATTCCCAAGATGCTCGCGCAGGCGGGTTACAAAGTCATTTTGCGCCCGCACCCGCAAAGCTTTATCTCGGATAAACCCCTGATGGATCAATTGACTCAAGAATTAGCTGGTATTGATGCGATCGAATGGGACCGAAACCCGGACGGTTTTGCAAGTTTGTCGCGTGCACGGTTAATGAT
>USCE01000024.1 GCA_900553105.1 uncultured Sutterella sp. | reverse complement strand
ACCTGATATGCGTTGCCAGTTTGGCTAAGCACGGTACCTGTTTTAAAAGCACCATCTTCTTCAAAAAACAAAAACACTAAAAAGCCCCTTTCAAAGAGGTTTGGACAAACTGTGTAATGCCCGATAAGAACATTTGAACGGCCATTGTAGCCAGAATCAGGCCCATCAAGCGCTCAAAAGCCGCTGTCGTACGTTCGCCTACGATTCGCTGCAAACGATCGGCAAAAACCAATATCACGGCACTGACTGCGCAGGTAATCAAAACCACAAGTAACCACTCAATCATGCGCGCAGGATTGCTACCGACCAAAACCAAAATTGTTGCCAAAGTCGAGGGCCCGGCAATGGCAGGCACCGCCAAGGGTACGATAAACGGTTCTCCGCTCGGCGACTCGCCGAAAACCCCTTCTTTTGACGGAAATACCATTCGAATCGCCATCAAAAGCACGATTAACCCGCCACCGATTGACAAAGCAGCCTGACTGAGGCCCAGAGCATTCAAAAAGCTTCTGCCACCGAAAGCAAACACTGAAAGTGTTAAGGCGGCAATAGCACACTCACGAATGATAATTTTCGTGCGCCGAGTAGCTGGAACTTGCTTTAAAGCAGAAATAAAAATCGGGATATTTCCCAAGGGATCGGCCATCAAAAACATCAGGAGTAATGCCGAAACAAAAGTGTGCTCCATTGCTCAAGCTCCAAGAAATTTTTCAATTGCCTGCACACACTCTTCAAAGCGATCAATTTCATGGGTGTTGCCGGGTAAAATCACTTCACGGCAGGCGGCGTATTTCGTCTGTCCTAAATGCCAATCAAGCACTTCATCGGCGGTGGACAAAAAGACAAGGTAGCGGCTCGGATTTGTTACGGCAACATCAAGTTCGCGCACCTGATCAGCGAATTCAGGCTTAACCTCTATGGTGCGCGTACTATTGTAAATTGTCTGTACACCCAAATAATCGTTAATAACATTCCACGGCTCAGTAGCCGGATTTAACAAAACGGCTCGACAATTGAGCGTTTCTGCCAACCATGTAGCATAAAAGCCACCAAGACTTGAGCCGACTAAACATAACTGCTTCGGATCAATCCCGCGCGTGGCCTGCATCATGATTTCTTGCGCTTGTTTCGGCCCCACATTTAAGTCCGGCGCTGAGAAGTCAAACCGAGAAGATAAGGCTTGTCGCAAAATTTTGCCCTTCCTGCTGTCGGGCGAAGAGCGAAAACCATGCAAATACATTACATGCATAACCGATCCTTTTATGCTTTTAAAGCCTGCAGTAACTTGGCGTGGATGCCGCCGAAAGCCCCATTACTCATGACAAGTATCGCATCACCGCTTTTGGATTTAGCCAAAGCCGTTTTTACCGTATCGTCAATGCTATGACAAACGTGAAGTTTTTCACCTAAGGGTGACAAGGCCGTTTGTGCGTCCCATCCGAGTTTCGGGTCTGCGTAACAGATGACTGTATCGGCCTGAGAAAGACTTTTCGGCAAGGCATCTTTCATCGTACCCATTTTCATCGTATTACTGCGGGGTTCAAACACTGCAATGACACTGGATTTGGACGGTAACTTTTGCTTTAACGCCGCGACGGTTTCGTGAATAGCCGTCGGATGGTGCGCAAAATCATCATAAACAGCGATGTTACGTTCAATACCGCGAAGCTCCAAGCGCCGCTTTACACCACGAAAGTCTTTCATCGCATCAAGCGCCGTTTGTGCATCGACACCGACATGGGTGGCCGCTGCAATTGCTGCCAGCGCATTAAGTGCATTGTGATGGCCGGGTTGGTGAATGTTCATTGTCCCGATTAACCGATCGCGATAAAAAACGTTATTGCCTTCGAGATGCCAACCTCGTTCGTCATTGAAATACTCACATTGGCTATAAAGACCACGAGTCAATACACGGGCTAAAGCATCACTTTTTCCGTTAACCACGACACAAGCATTCTGAGCCATAGTTCTTACTAAGTGATGAAACTGTGTTTCAATCGCGTGAAGATTTTCAAAAATATCGGCGTGATCGAACTCTAAATTATTTAAGATCGCCGTCTTTGGGCGGTAATGCACGAACTTCGAGCGCTTATCGGAAAAACAGGTATCGTATTCGTCACCTTCGATCACAAAATAGCGCGATTTCGTCAACCGAGCCGAACGACCGAAGTCCGAGGGCACTCCACCGATTAAAAATCCCGGGTTGTAACCGTTAGCCTCTAATATCCACGCCAACATAGAGCTTGTCGTAGTCTTACCGTGAGTACCCGCTACGGTTAAAACGTGACGTCCGGGCAGCAGCGTTTGCCCCAGCCATTGGGGCCCGGAAGTGTACCCAAGCCCTTCATTGAGAATGGCCTCTAATAATGCGTTACCCCGAGAGATTGCATTACCGATGACATATAAGTCAGGCTTGATCGCTAGTTGATCAACGCCGAAGCCCTCGATCAAATCAATCCCAGCGGCGCGCAATTGATCACTCATCGGCGGATACACGTTAGCATCGCATCCGGTCACCCGATGACCAGCCGCTACTGCCAACTGAGCAACACCTCCCATAAAAGTGCCGCAAATGCCTAAGATGTGAATATGCATGCCATACCTCACAAAAATTTTTAAAGCAAATAATTTTAGCGAAAACGAATTGTTAGCACATTTTCAATCCACTGTTGGCCCAATTGCCCCCTTTGATAAGCGACTTTATTTGAAGGCCCCCGCTGACAACTCTCAGCGACTTGTCTCAAGCCACTGTTTGAGCTCGTCAATGAGCACCAGTGCATCACGCCTTCCCGCCTCATAGCCTCGGCGTACATCATCTGGATTATGCGTTAATCTAGGAATATTCAAAGGGGCACTGGGACGGATAACAAAGGCTCGTTTTTCCAACCGAGCTTTATCGATATACCGTTGTGTATCTTCGTAGGTTTGAGAAGAATTTTCAAAGCTTTGACAGAATTTGGGATACTTTCGATAAAAAAGCCTCGCCAACCAAGCATCCCGGTCTTTTACTTTGTGAGACCTCGGCTGGGTGAGAATGACAATATTTCTAGCATAGCCCATCGATTCAAAGGCTTTTAAAGGCACTCGGTCAGAACAACCGCCATCGAGCAACAACCGACCGCGAAAACGCACCGGATGAGAGACGTAAGGCAACGATGCTGAGGCAATTAAGCCGTCAATTTCTTTTTCTAGATCTGTTAAAAGAAAATAGGTTGCCTGACCGGTCTCCAAGTCCGTACAAGTTGTGTAGTACTTCATCGGACTTTTAATGAAAGCTTCATTATCAAAAGGTTCGTGAATAGAGGGCAATTCATGGTAACAGAAGTTATTATCGACAATGTTGCCTGTTTTAAGCCAGTTTTTAAAACTGAAAAAACGATCATCGGCACAGAAACGAGTATAGATGCGAAGACTTCGCTCTTTTTGTCCCGAGACAAAAGACGCTACATGAATAGCACCGGCCGAAACACCAATTGCGCCATTAAAAGGTAAATGGAGATCATGCAGGACATCTAAAACGCCAGCAGCATAGATCCCGCGAATTCCTCCGCCTTCAACGACCAATCCCAGTGTTTTTGCTTCCACAATGTCAACCTTCAGCAAATAAGAACTAATGCGAAGGATACTCTATCTCGCGACGTCTCCGTTTGTCGCTAAAATCGTAACTTGTTGTCAACTGATTGATTTTCTAGGTTTAACATTTTATAATCGACATATGTCGTAAATATAGAGACTTTATGCCGAGACCTGCACGTTGCCGACGAGTTTGCGCCGAACCTATTTTTAAATGTTTTCGTGCTGAACGGGAAACTCCCTGCGAGACAGTGGTACTGAAAGTTGATGAATACGAAGTGGTTCGCATTGTCGATTTAGAGAAGCGTTCACATGAACACTGCGCCCAGCAGATGCAAATCTCTCGCACGACAGTAACCGAAATTTACGAAAATGCCCGCTTCAAATTGGCCGATGCCATCATCAATGGCAAGCGACTCATCATTGAGGGCGGTAACTACATTGTTTGTGGAGGCGAGAACCGACAAAGTTGTCCCGGGCGTGCCGGTTGCTGGCAAAAGTACTCCGAAGGCTCAATCCGAAAAAGCACAGGAGCAACCAAAATGAAAATCGCAGTACCCGTTAAACATGAAATGATTTACCAACACTTTGGCATGGCATCGAGCTTTAAGCTCTATAGCGTCGATAACGGCCACGTGATTACCTCGGAGACGATCAGTTCGGAAGGTCACGGCCATGGTGTAAAACTCAACGCCCTACTCGATCAAGGGGTCAACTGTGTCATTTGCGGAGGCATTGGCGATGGCGCTATTAATGCGCTCAACAGTGCTGGCATTGATCTTGTTGCCGGCATTACAGGCGTAGCAGACGAAGCTGTCGCCGCTTACCTCAACGACACGCTGATTGCCGACATGGAAGCGGCTCGAAGCAAACAACGCAAATCACACTGTCAAGCAAATGAAAACGGTGGTGGTAACGGCCATTGCCACGGTCACCGGGGTTGTGACCACGATGACTGTGGATGCGGCAAACGAGCCGGCCATTGTGGCAGACATTAAACCAACCTCTTCACACTAGAGTTCGCCCGATGATTTTTAAAGAGTCATCCGGGCGCTTTTTCAAAGTAAATACAGCATTGAGAAAACCGCAACGCCACTCATACCTTAATTAATCCGAACTGATGATCTACTGATTCTTTACTTCGTTTAATTGATCTCAAAATCTTGTATTTTTCGCAGATTTTTCACTCAATAAACATTCACCAAGCTCATCCGTACCATCTTCGGACTACCATAAATCAGGGATCCTCTCTTCAAGTCTTTTTAAAAAAATTAGCGCAAATTGCTAGACATTTAGTGCAAAAAGCATGAAAATAATGCTCAAAACGTTAATTTCCACCATTTTTATCTTGAATTGTCTTGTCAAGAAGACATGAAAAGACTGAATAAGTATTAAGAGGGTCTTAGAAATGGATTTACGCAAACTGAAAACGTTGATCGATCTCGTTGCCGAGAGCGGAATTTCCGAATTGGAAGTAACCGAAGAAAACGATAAGGTGCGTATTGTCAATAAGGTGCAAACCGTCGCTGTTGCCGCAACAGCTCCTGTCGTCGCGGCAACGCCAGCTCCCGTTCCCGCGGCTCCCGTCGCTCCTGCTGCTACGCCTGCAGCTGAAGAGACGGCTGTGACCGGTACCCCGGTAACCTCTCCGATGGTCGGCACGTTCTATCGTGCCCCGAATCCGGGCGCAGAACCGTTCGTGAAGGTCGGCGATCGTGTTGAAATCGGTCAAACCCTGGGTATCATCGAAGCTATGAAGCTCTTAAATGAAATTGAAGCTGAAACAGCAGGTGTCATTAAAGAAATCTGCGTTGAAAATGCTCAACCCGTTGAATTCGGTCAACCTCTCTTTATCATCGGCTAACCTATGTTCGGGAAAATCTTAATCGCCAATCGCGGTGAGATTGCTTTACGCATTCAAAGAGCTTGCCGTGAAATGAATATTAAAACGGTGGTGGTGCACTCCACCGCCGATGTCGACGCGAAGTATGTTCGTTTAGCTGATGAATCAGTCTGTATCGGCCCGGCCTCTTCCACCGACAGCTATCTGAACATTCCGGCCATTATCAGCGCCGCCGAGGTAACCGATGCCGAGGCCATTCACCCCGGTTACGGTTTTTTATCGGAAAACGCCGACTTTGCTGAACGAGTTGAACGCTCAGGCTTTGCGTTTATCGGCCCCCGCCCTGATTCCATTCGCATCATGGGTGACAAGGTCTCTGCAAAAAAGGCCATGATTGAAGCTGGGGTTCCGGTGGTCCCGGGCTCCGACGGCGCATTACCCGATGATCCCGATGAAATCATCCGTATCGCCAAACAAATCGGCTATCCCGTGATCATTAAGGCCTCCGGCGGTGGCGGCGGTCGAGGCATGCGCGTTGTACGTACGGAAGCTTCTCTTATTAACGCGGTGTCCATGACCCGCCAAGAGGCCCAAGTGGCGTTCGGTAACCCGACCGTTTACATGGAAAAATTCCTGGAAAATCCTCGGCACATTGAAATTCAAGTGCTTGCCGACAATTTCCACAATGCAATCTATTTAGGTGAACGCGACTGTTCGATGCAACGTCGCAACCAAAAGGTGCTTGAAGAGGCTCCTGCCCCCGGCATTCCTCGCAAGCTCGTGGAGAAAGTCGGAGAGCGTTGTGTCGAAGCTTGCAAACGCATCGGCTACCGAGGAGCTGGCACGTTTGAATTTCTCTACGAAAACGAGCAGTTCTATTTCATTGAAATGAATACTCGTATTCAAGTTGAACACCCGGTCACCGAACTCATTACCGGTGTTGACCTTGTTCGTGAACAAATTCGTGTAGCTTACGGTGAACGCTTAAATATCAAACAACGGGACATTCAATTGCGCGGTCATGCCATTGAATGCCGTATTAACGCAGAAGACCCCTTTACATTTGTCCCGAGCCCCGGACGCGTAACAGCTTGGCATACGCCAGGCGGCCCTGGGATTCGATTCGACAGCCATGTCTATGCCGGCTACTATGTACCGCCTTACTATGATTCGATGATCGGCAAGCTCATCGCTTACGGTCCGGATCGTGACACAGCCATTGCCCGCATGAAGATTGCACTGTCCGAAATGGTGGTCTCCGGTATCAAAACCAATATTCCACTTCACCGTGAGTTAATGGTTGATGAAAAATTCCGTCAAGGTGGCGCCAGCATTCACTATCTGGAAGAACGCCTACAAGAATTGCAAAAACAACGTACAACTCACCAAGACGGGATCTAACTGCTATGCGTGAAATTACCCTTTTGGTAAATGACAGGGCTGCTGAGGTCCTGGGCGATGCGCTCATGGATGCAGGCGCCTTGTCGGTCATTATTGAGGACGCCGATGCAGACACGCCCGATGAGCAACCGCTTTACGGCGAACCCGGTCTGGAACCTGAAAAACAGGCCTGGAAAAACTCTTTGCTGAAAGTACTCGTTGACGATGAGTTTAATTTCGGGCTTGATTTGGCCATTGCCGTCAAAGCGTTAAATATTGAAGAACCTCAAATACTGGAAGATAAACCGATTGAAGATGCCGATTGGGTGAGAATTACTCAAGCACAATTCCAACCGGTTCGCGTCTCCGATCGTCTCTGGATCGTCCCGACGTGGCATGAACCGCCTGCTGGCGACTCTGCCATTAACATCCGCTTGGATCCGGGCGTAGCCTTCGGTACCGGTTCGCACCCCACGACGCACCTTTGTTTGCAATGGCTCGATAACAATGTCTGCGAGGGCCAATCCGTACTTGACTACGGCTGCGGAACCGGCATTTTGGCCATCGCAGCCAAGAAGCTCGGTGCCGATTGTGTTTTAGGCACCGACATTGACCCCCAAGCGGTCGAAGCTGCCGAAGTCAATGCTCAGGCCAATGAAGCGCCTGCTCATTTCGTTCTGCCTAACGAGATGCCGGAAGGAACATTTGATATCGTTGTCGCCAACATTTTGTCTAATCCGCTAAAATTGCTCGCCCCTGCCCTTTTGGCTCGTGTCGCCGATGGCGGATACTTAGTTTTGTCCGGCGTCTTGGCGCGTCAAGCGCAAGATGTAATTGACATCTACCGCGAACATGACCCGCACGTGTCATTGTCTGTGTGGAAGGAACAAGAGGGTTGGGTGTGTATTGCTGGCCAACGTGCCAAATAACCTCCAAGCTCTATGACCATTTACGTAACACAATGTCCGGCCTGCCGTCAGGCTTATAAAGTGACCGCTCAAACCCTCTCAATCAAAGATGGGAGGGTTCGTTGTGGCTTTTGCAACAATGTCTTTAATGCCCGCGAACATCTTTACCAGTCTGTAGAACTCGACGGCGGTATCAATCGTGTTGAGCGCGAAGCAGAAATGGAGCGAGAAGGTGTCGCCGCCATGAAATCATTAGCCGGTGCCTTGGAAGGATTTGATCCCGTCGACACAGATCGTTCGTCATTAGTCGGCGTTCGAGCCGATGTCACTAAAGCGCCAGAAAAAACTGAAATGATTAACAGCGGAACTGCCATAGAAATCATTTCGCATCCTGCAACCACTCAAACGGTCGAAAACGATACTGACGAACTCGAAGAAGAGTACTACGAAAAGCGAACCTCTGTCCGCTCGCGCACTTGGCTCTGGGTTCTCATTGCGCTGGTTGCCGTCGCAGCGATCGGAGTGAAGCTTGCGGCAATGAATCGTAATGCCATCGTCGAAAAGCTTCCTCAAGCCAATTCCATCATGAACTCCATGTGCTCAGTGCTGACATGCGACCCCATTCGTAGTGAAGCCCCCCTAGACGCCGAACCCGCTAAACAGACTTCGCAAGTCGTCATTAGCAACTTTAAGCTAGAGCCGGTCACGGGTAATGAGTACTTAATCCGTGTAAATCTTAAAAATAACGGTAACTCGCAAGAAGACTACCCAATCTTGACCGTTATTCTCAAAGGCGAGAAAGAGGATATTTTGACGCGACGTCAAGTCTTCCCCAAAGACTACTTATCCTCCGTAACGAAATTTTTAGCAGGTGGAGAAGAAGCCCAAGTGGCCTTGGCCTTTAATCTCGATGAAGGCACGCCTGAATCGCTTTCGGTTGAAATTGAACCCGTTCTTTAAAAACGCTGCCGCCTATGCGCGGCAGTTTTTGTACCATGAGCATTTTTATTTCTGGCTCCGTTGCCTACGATACCATTTTGCATTTTGACGGAATTTTCGCCGATCATCTATTGCCTAACTCATTAAAAACGCTGAATTTAACGCTTCAGACACCGGTAATGCAAAAGCATTTTGGCGGTTGTGCTGCCAACATTGCTTACTGTTTAAAGGCCCTAGGAGCCGAGCCATTGATCGTGACTACCGTCGGTGCAGATGCCGATAGCTATCTCAAACATTTACAAAACGATGATATCCGCATAGATGCGATAAAAGTCATCCGAGATGCATTTACCGCTCAAGCGTTCATCACAACGGATGCACTCGGTAACCAATTGACAGCTTTTCACGAAGGCGCCATGGCGCAAGCCGACGAAGCCTTACCGCAAGACAATGAAATCATTGAATTCGGCATCATTTCACCAACCGCCACGCGTGTCATGAAAGCTCACGTGAGTTATTTAAATTCCAGAAATATTCCCGTTATGTGGGATATGGGTCAAGCCAGCGCTTACGTAACAGCCGACGACATCCTTTGGTTCATTGATCATATCGATATTTTGACGCTTTCCAGTTATGAGTGGGATGTGTTGCAACAAAAAACAGGCCTCACAACCTCGAAAGTCGCCAATCAATTAAAGGCACTTATCATCACCCAGGGGGCTCAAGGCTCTGAACTTTATGCTGACGGTCATCACTGTCAATTCCCTGCCCTTTCCTTACCAGGCACCATCAATCCGGTCGGTTGCGGCGATGCCTTTAGAGGGGCGTTGTTGCGGGGATTAACACTGGGATTTGATTGGTCCACTACGATGCAACTGGCGACTTTAATGGGAGCCCTAAAGGCGCAAAGTGCGGGCGCACAAGCGTTGCTACTTGGCCAAAAAGAAGTGACGCAACTGTTTTACGATCACTTCGGACAAACTATCACACTTTAATCCTACTATTTTTCAACCGGCGCATGCGCAATAAAAGCACAGGCGCCGCTACCGATATTTACCACAGCGACACTTTCAAAACCCGCCTTGAGTAACTGCAAACGAATACCCTCAGCTGAATGTGCAATCATTCCCGGAACAATTTTGTCCCAAATTCCCGTTTCCGTGCACTCCACAAAAATCGAAAATTGTCCCCGAGGTTTAATCACTCGCAATACTTCGGCAAAGGCTTTAGACAGATCGCCCCAAAAGTACACCGTTTCAAACGCACAAATACATTCAAAGGATGATTCTTGAAAGGGCAGATGATCGGCCGATGCCTTAAAAAGCTTGCAACTTCCCGCTTTAACAGCCGCATGATTCAATGAATGAGAATAGCGTAGCGCTTCGTCAGAAATATCCACGCCAATGACTTTACCGTCGGAGACTAGCTTTAATATCTCAGAGATGTTTCTTCCGCCACCACAACCGATATCTAGAACATGCCAATGCTTTTGCCAGTCGATGAGTGCGCGAACTTTACGCTCCGGCGGCTCGTGCCCTACGTTCATCACACGCAGCATTACGCGATCTAAAATACCTTTAGGATTTGCACAATGTTTGAAGAATTGCCTGAGAATCATAATATCTGCAAATAAGAATTATTCTCATTCATAATAAACAGATATCAAACAATGGTCAAGCGGCTCTTTTCTTGGAAAATTGTGTTCTATCGAGCGTAAACATTTTTGCATCCGTTCGCTTTCGCTCTCCACAAAAAAACATCAGCCGATCAAGTGTCTTAGATCGGCTGATGTTGGAATTTAAACTTGTCGATTTCAGTCACAAATCATTGAAACCACGCCGTTACAAAGTAGCCTTGCGAGATTGGCGTCACCCAGTACAAAAGCGCATTGACAATGAAAAAGACAATCAACGGAGAAAAATCAATGTTAGCCAACTTGGGAAGTCGTGATGAGATGGGACCTAAAATCGGATTCATCAAACGCCATACCATGGCATAGGCCGGTGAAGTCGGTTGCAACCAAGACAAGAGCACGTAGATAATCGTTCCCCATAAGATAAGTTCAAGCACCCATCGAATTAATACAAAAATAGCGCAAATGGGAAGACCGAACCAAGCAAAGGGTAACCCTGTCACCTGACGATTAACAACGCAGACTACGCCTGCCATAATCAAAGCGCCGGCAATACTAGCCCATTCCCAGCGACGTGAGGGCTTTAAAAATTGAGATAAAGGCACCACGAGCCAATTCGTACCGAACCACGCCAAACGTGCTACAGGATCAAAAATGGAGAGTCGTTGATAAAAAATAAAAGCTCTCAGAACTAATAGGCAACCGACAAAGGTCGTCACCATATTAAATAAAAATGCAATAAATTGGGCCATTGTCGTTATTGGTGAATTTTCTTCGATACAGTCCAATATTGTAGCGGCTTTACAGACTTAAGCCGCTCCATGAGCTGTGTCCAATTGAAAAAAGGTCCAGGGTCGGTTTTGCGACCCGGCGCAATATCTTTGTGTCCCGTAACGTATTGAATCGTGGGATAGCGTTTTACGATAGCAGCAATGAGCTCGGTCAAGGCTCTGTACTGCGCCTGTTCAAAGGGTTCAGTGTCGCACCCCTCAAGCTCAATACCGATGGAGAAATCATTACACCGGGTTCGGTTCTTAAAGCGGGATACACCGGCATGCCAGGCACGGCTATTTGTACTGACAAATTGTCGAATAAAGCCGTTTCGATCAATAAAAAAGTGAGCGGAAACCTCTAATCCGCGTAACGATTCAAAAGTCGGATGTGCCGCACAGTCTATTGTGCCCTCAAAAAGAGCGGCCACATGCCCTGTCCCGAATACACCAGCAGGCAAAGAAATATTGTGAATAACGATTAAGTCAAGCACAAAAGAGCCTTGTCTTTGATCGTAAAAGGGGCTTGGAACAATTGCACTGCCCGCCCCGTAAATCCAGCCGTCGCGATCAATGTTGAACATCGCTATCTTGTGATCTTTTTGTTGTATTCAAGGACTTTTTTGCACACTCTGACGAGCAATACATACGATTGCCTGCCCACGTGCCATCCACTTCAGCAAAATGCACGCCGCACACCGGGCACTTAATCATTTTCTTGACCTGTCTCTTATACACATCTGACGCTGCCGACGATAAG
>USCE01000023.1 GCA_900553105.1 uncultured Sutterella sp. | reverse complement strand
GGCTCGGAGATGTGTATAAGAGACAGGTGTCAGTAGTCCATCGGCAAAATTTAAAATTTGTTGAGCGGCTGGGAATCGAATGAGTTTGGCCAGTTGGGAAGCGATCACTTGCTCCGGCCAGATGATGCTGGTTGCCTTAAAGCCCTCTTCACCCAGAATGCGCGGGTAATGTCGAAGTTCACTCTCACGAACACGTGCAATGCGCATCGGGATGTTGAACAGTTGCGAGGCTAAGGTACAAGCTACCAGATTGGTTTCATCGCTTGCGGTTACGGCAATCAGAAGGTCGGTATCCATTGCCCCTGCTGTGCTCAGAACTGAAGGAGAACTGGCGTTACCGACAATGCCCATTAAATCGAAGCGCTCCTGCATCGATTCAACTTGTTCGGCAGACTCATCAACCAACGTGACTTCGTTGTCGTTACCGACTAAACTTTCTGCAACGGATCGGCCAACACGGCCGGCTCCAAGAATCAGTATTTTCATAGGCTTTAAGCCACGATCTCGACATTAAGGTTCGTCTTTGGACCATTCAATGCCGAGTTGGCGCAGTTTCCTGTACAAGTGAGTGCGCTCCAGTTGCGCTTTGGCGGCAACCCGCGTCATGCTGTAGCGTTCTTGTTCCAAGAGATGTGTGAAATAGACACGCTCAAATTGATCACGAGCTTCCCGAAGCGGCAGAGAAAAATCAATGAGATTTTTGAGCGAGTCCAAAGTAGCTTCTGACTCGTTTTTCTCCGTTTCAACTTTGGGGGACGGCATCGGTTGAGGAGCAGTTTGTTTGGCGTAGATAGCCGAACGAAGCGCTTCTGTAAGGGCTTTCATCGAAGTCGGTTTTTCAAGAAAGCTGAATGCGCCAAACTTGGTAGCCTCAACGGCCATATCAATATTTGCGTGGCCGCTCATCATGATGACGGGGCACGGTAAGGGGCCTTGAGAAGCCCACTCTTTGAGTAGGCTCATACCATCGGTGTCGGGCATCCAAATATCGAGCAACACGACATCGGGCTCGCATCTTGCAATGGCAATGCGGGCCTCTGCACTGTTGGCAGCGCAAGTGACCGTATATCCTTCATCGGAGAGAATTTCGCTAAACAACTCGCGAATTCCGACTTCATCGTCAACAACAAGAACGTTTGCCATAAATCTATAAAAAATAGAGATGATTGAACTATATAGATATCAAGCCAAATTGACAAAGCCTATCGTAATGACCGCTCCGGTTTCTTGCTGATTAACACCCGAGTCAATATTGGCAATTTTTACCCAACCTCCATGCTCTTCAATAATTTTCTTGACCATTGGTAGACCTAAACCGGTTCCCGTTTCTTTGGTTGTAATGTAGGGTTCAAAGGCATGGGCAAGGATTGTCGGCGTGAAACCTGGTCCATTATCGGAAATCGTGACGATAACGTTTTTTTCCTTATTGTCACGCTCCAGATGGCTACGAATTGCAATTCGGCACTCATCGCTGTCGCGCGCCGCTTCTTTGGCATTGGACAAAATGTTGTGAAGAACTTGCAATAATTGTGCTCGATCGGCTAACAAAAGCGGCAAGTGCTCTTGTAAGTCAAGTTTGATGTGACCGCCGGCTTGTCGATAAAGCAAGGCGACATCGTCGAGCAGTGCATTAATATCCAAGGGGGCCAACGTGGGTTTCGGAAGCTTGGCGTAATCACGAAAATCGTTAACCATTTGCTTAATACTCGAAACTTGTTCCACGATTGTTTTGGTGTAGCGGTTCAAGAGCACGATATCTTCAGCAGGCAGGTGCTTTTCAAGCTTGTATTGCATCCGTTCGGCTGCCAACTGAATCGGTGTGAGAGGGTTTTTAATTTCGTGGGCCATTCGTCGGGCTACCTCGCCCCAAGCTATTACACGTTGAGCAGCCACTGCCTGCGACATGTCATCAATTACGACAAGATAGCCGGGACCGTCATTGAGCGGAACGGAAGAGCATCGAATCAGAAGCGTCAAAGGATCTTCTTGTTCCTGCAATGAAAGAGAAGCGCCTTCTTGTTTGACTGTGCGAGAACTCGCTTTGAGCATTGGATAGATGATTTCGGCCAGCTCAGGCATTGCCTCATGCAGAACAATGCCAACCTGAAGCACGTGATTGCCGAGAATTTTCACGGCACCCATGTTAGCGGAGCGAATTCGTCGCATACTGTCGAGAACAATAATGCCCGTGGAGAGGTTTTCCAAAATACGCTCACGGAAAATGTTTGACTGCTCCAATTTTTGGTGACGGTTTTCTAGCTTTTCCATGGCGTCATTAACACGCCTGACCATAACATTAAATGCTCGCGTCAGTTCATTGGTTTCATCGGCACCGGAAAATTCTTTAATGGGTTCGTAGTGACCGCCCGTTACCTGACGGGTACCTTCAGCTAGTTGACGAATCGGGGCCGTGATGCGGTTGGCAAAGGAAAATGCGGCCAGTACAGCGCACAAAATAGCCAATATGACACTGAGCACCAGCGACCAATTATAAATCGTGTGCAAGCCGCCTCGGGTAACAATGATACGTTGGTAATCGCGAAGACCGGTTGTAACGGCACTGATGCTGTGAGCAACATCGGCCGGAATAATTTGCCGCAACTGTAAGAAAAACTCATTTGGACTTGTGCGATTGGTTATCGGTACGATTGTGCGGGTAACGAGGTGAGTACTTATCGTTTCGTTATCCAAAGGATCGCCGTCTAATGTCATTAAAAAGCCTTGTTGGCGTACGGTGCGAATGTCCGTTTCGGCAATCTTTAAGTCAATTCCGGAAGCATCGTCTGAAGTTTGAGCAATAATTTGGCCGTTTTTATCGAAAATAGTGAGCGTTGCCTGATTAGTAATGTCGCTCATGCGATGTAACTCATCACTCATTTCCGCTAAGGATGTATTAGCCAGGCGATCTGCAATGGCACGGGTCGTAATCAATTGATCGCTTTGCAGTCGCAAAAGTGAGCTTTGTGCCAACGCCACACCGCTGTCTAAAGCTTGTTCAACGCGGGAGTCTACCCCGCTGTCAAATGCTTGACTGATAAGGTGTGTCGAAATAATGTAGACAAGCAATACAGGCAATAGCGTTACGATGGTGATCACAGAGACCATTGAAAGGAGCATTCGAGAACCGAATTGCTTTTGTCGGTATCGCTTAAATAACTTGGCAAAAAGAGAAATAACGGTAATGAGAAGACCAAGAACAACCAGTGCGTTGACGCCTAACAGCAGTGGGAAATAAGGCTCCAGAGTGCTTGAAGTGCTTCCGGCTGACGTCAGCAAAAACAAAAGCACAACGATAATTGCCAAGCCGATGCAAGCTGTGTAGCGGACTCGGTATCTCATGGCGTGCTAGCAACCGCGCGTTCCACGGTTGCGTTTTGTAAGTCAACAGATTGCCAGTCAGAAGACAGATCCCAGTCGTTGTCACCGATTGTGACCTGCATTGGGAGCGGTAATTGCTCAGTATCCAATCTTACACGTACTTCAGCAACAAAGTTCTCAGGGTTTTCAAGTCCGGGTTCAGTGGCGACTCGCCATCCGTGCAACGATTTAAGAATTAAAAGAGCATCGGCGGCGGAGTCAAATGATTGGGATAGACCGCCGCGAGAGAGGCGATATTGACGCGTCAGAGGACTGTAAGAGAGGCGGGTTGTCAGCGACGCGTGCGCTAAGTCTTTATCTGCCCAATACCAACGCTTTTGCTCCAGCGAGAATTCCGTTATGAAATAAAGGGGAATGCCACGATGAAGCGCATCCTGAACCGAGCTCGGAAGGTCAAATTCCACATTCAGGCTCAGGTACAGTCCGGGTCTATCCCCACCGCGGGCGGTGAGTTGGCTATTCATAATGGAAATGTCATTGGCCCAGACAGCCAGAGCGATGCCCATACCCGTTATTAGGACAAGGCAACGTTTGAGAAGCTGTATGAACCTTTTTTTCATCAGGCACTCACTTTGGTTAGTAGGGCATAGAAAAAGCCATCGTGCACGCTAGGTATGATGCCACCATCGTACTTGTTTTTTTGCGTGGGCAATAGGCTGAGCATGCCCGAGTCAAGACCGG
Organism: uncultured Sutterella sp.; assembly: GCA_900553105.1. GTDB lineage: Bacteria > Pseudomonadota > Gammaproteobacteria > Burkholderiales > Burkholderiaceae_F > Aphodousia. The sequence goes on along the minus strand of USCE01000023.1, from coordinate 7,818 downwards.
GTAATGTTTTGAGTCTTGCATTGGGGGTACGAGCAAGGAAATTCTTGATTTGCTCAGGTCCTTCTTCAGGAAAGATTGAGCAAACGATATAAAGCAAAGACTTTCCCTCGGGAAGAACCCACCACATTGAATCTAATAATTTGGCTTGCTGATCGGCCAGTTTTTCAATGTCAGCAGGACGGCGTAACCACACAATGTCCGGATGCCGACGCACGATGCCCGAAGCAGTACAGGGAGCGTCTAGCACGATGGCATCAAAGGGACCGTATTTTTTGACTAATCCGAAATCTGTTGCGTCACCTTCAACGACCTTGGCTTTGAGTCCCAAGCGCTCAAGTGTTTCAGTGATACGCGTGACGCGCTTAGGATCAATCTCCATGGCAGTTAGATCAATGTCTGCAGCTTCGAGCAGCTGTGCACTTTTCCCACCCGGTGCGGCGCAGGCATCTAGTACGCGTTCGCCACCTTTGAGTTCTAAAAATTGTGACACCAATTGGCAACCCGCATCCTGCACGGAGCACAATCCTTTTGTAAATCCGGGGATTTTTTCAACGCGACAGGGCGGCTCTAAAACCACAGCCGCTTGCCCGACCTGATACGCATTAAATCCGGCTTTTTGGGCCATTGCCAGATAATCTTCAACGGAAATTTTGGCACGATTAATCCGTAGCGTTAGCGGGGCATGAGAATTTTGTAAGGTTAAGATTTCGCGCCATTGATCCGGATAAGCTTTTCGAATTCGGGCCATCCACCAGCCGGGAACTCCGTAGCGAACATTTAAGTTGGCAGCGTAATTTCTAGTGATATTGCCTTTATTGCGCATGTAATTTCGCAGCAACGCATTGACAAACCCAGCGGCGTGCGCCGTTTCGGGAGAGGCTTTGGCGGCCTTCACGGATTCATTGACGACCGTATGAGGGTCTTCATCATTCATCAGTAATGCCAATGCTACCGAAAGAATGCCTTCAATGGCAGGAGCGGGAGAATGCGATGCAAGTTTTTCAATAATAATGTCTGTCTTCACATGTTGACGAAGCGCCGTATAAAGAATGCTCTGAACTGCAGCACGTGTTTCCTTGTCTGTGATGTCGGTTGGCATTGCGCGTTCAAGCGGAATTGACTGCTTGATGATTTTTTGCAGAGCTTGCGCACTTAAACCAATAGCCATAGAAAGATTGGCGCTCATTGGAAAATGTCTCCTTTTGTTATTTCGTAGCCTTGTAAAAAGCTTTCTACGGGCATTTTGGGCTTTCCAGGGCGTTGCAATACTGTTGCACAGATGGCATCCTGACCGCAGGCGATGACAACGCCGTTTTTGTCGGCACGCAAAATCTCGCCGGGTGTTCCTTGCATGTCAACGATGTGTGCCTGCCAAATTTTAATCACCGTGTCCTTATGTTTGGCATAAGAAGATGGAAATGGTGTATAGGCACGAATTTTTCGCTCAACAACAGCCGCCGACTGCGAAAAGTCAATGAGACCTTCTTCCTTGGATATCTTATGAGCGTAAGTGACTCCCTCTTCAGGCTGCTTTGTGGTGGTGATTTTATCGGGCTCTTGAAGCAACTGCACTAACATGCGAGCACCTAGCGCTGTGACTTTGTCAGTAAGCGTCTGCGTTGTTTCATCGGCAGCCATGATAAAGCGTTCTTTAGCAAGCATCGGTCCGGTATCAAGCCCGGCATCCATCTTCATAAGCGTGACGCCGAAATGAGAGTCCCCGGCTTCAATGGCTCGTGTGATAGGGGCTGCACCACGCCAACGAGGAAGCAGGCTGGCATGGATGTTGATGCATTTGACACTGGCATCGGGGCCGATCCCTTTGGGAATGTCCAGTACAACTTGCGGCAAGATCATGCCGTAAGCAGCAACAACCATGAGATCAGCATTTTGAGCACGAAGTAAATCATGCATGGCTGCGGCCTCTTCTGGGGCTTTACGAAGCGATAATGTCAATGGTGTAACAACGGCAATGTCATGGGCAAGAGCCACTGACTTGACAGCTGAAGGGGTTAATTTCATGCCGCGACCGCTCGGTCTGTCCGGTTGCGAAAGAACCAAACAAACATCGTGACCGGCTTCAATAAGAGCCTCAAGGGCTCGGGCGGCAAAGGGGGGAGTTCCAGCAAATATGATTTTCATCCCTCTATTTTAGTGTTTTGAGGCGAATCAATCCGTTTTTGTGAAGAAATTTTCTTTTAAACGTAAAAAAATGTTGGTTAAGCGATACACTACTCACAAAGAAAGCAGAGGGACATATGCAGCAGTTTTTGACTACCAAAGACAATATTCAAATTGCTTACGAAGTTCACGGAGATGAGTCTGCACCGCCGGTTTTATTGGTAATGGGGCTTGGAATGCCGTTGATGGCTTGGCCGAAGTCTTTCATTGAAGGCTTGGTGCGTCAGGGATTGCGTGTGATTACTTTTGATAATCGCGATAGCGGGTATTCGACAAAAATAAGTGAAAATGTCAGTAAATTTAAGATTTTAATGGCTATTTCCAGGACATTAGCCAGAAAACATGTCTCTGCACCTTATTCTTTGGAAGATATGGCTGCCGATGCTGAAGCTGTGCTCGATACTTTGGAGATTCGTCGTGCGCACGTTTTAGGCGTGTCGATGGGAGGCATGATTGCACAAGTGATGGCTTTAAATTACCCTCAACGAGTAGCGTCGTTAATTTCCGTGATGAGCGCTTCAGGTAATCCTTCGACAGGGTTGGGAAGTTTTAATGCTATAAGAACACTTTTAAAAAAGCCTGCTCATGAGGACGATGTTGAAAGCGTTGCTCGGTACTTTAAGGCGATGTTTAAAGTCATTGGTTCGCCTCAGGGTTCTTACGATGAAGGACTTATTCGCGGTGTTGCAAAATCAGTTGTACAAAGCGGTTATCAGTTTTCAGCAGCTTCACGCCAATTGCTGGCAATTTTAGCCTCGGGGGATCGCTCAAAGACGCTATGTCGCATTATTGCGCCCACTTTGGTTATTCATGGCAGGAGTGATCCGTTGTTGCCTTTTAAGGCTGGCGAGGAAGTGGCCCGCAATATCCCGAATTCACGGATGTTAGGCATTGACGGCATGGGACATGATTTACCGGATCGAGTTATCGAGCAAATAGTCAGAGAGGTGGCAAAACATTGCCACCGTTACAAGGAATAATTATTAAGCCTTGGCTGCCTGAGCGCGGCGTTTTTTAAGTTTTGCGCAGGCGCGGTCATATTTCAGTCGACTTAAATGATCGATAAAGACCGTGCCCTTTAAATGATCGAGTTCGTGCTGAATACAGATGGCTAAGAGCCCTTCGGCAGGCATCGTCACCTCTTTGCCTTCTAAATCCGTATAACGAACGGTGACAGCGGTGTGGCGTTCAACTTTTTCCCAAATGCCCGGCAAAGACAGACAACCTTCTTCGCCTGTACAGACTTCTTCACCAAACTCAATAATTTCAGGATTAATGAGCGTGAGAAGATTGTTTTTATCCTCGCTGACATCAATAACAACCATGCGCAAGCTTTGACCGATTTGAGGTGCAGCCAGTCCGACACCGGGGGCTTTATACATGGTTTCTGCCATATCCGTAGCAAGTTGACGAACATCGGCCGTGATTTCCGTAATTTCAGCACACGGTTTTTCTAAAATCGGATCAGGAAATTGCACAATCGGTAAAATAGCCACGGATTTCTCCAAGATAGGAATTCAATAAAGTTGTTGATTGCGTGATTTTAGCGCAAACGATGTTGCGAGGCAGGTCATGTATAACGAGACGGTTGCGGAAGGTTGGCTACGCCTAGCATTGACGCCCGGCATGGATATGCAGAGTGCTCATGCTCTTTTGTCTGAATTTGGTGAGCCGCAAAATGTTTTATCGTTAACAACGACTAAACTCAGCACGCTAATTCCTCAGCCGTTAGCCTCTCGTTTGAGACATCCTGACACTCAAACACGGGCTGATATCGAGCAAATACTGTCTTGGCTAGCTATTTCTCCAAATGCGCGCTTGATTACTTTGGCTGATCCAGATTATCCGTCCCGATTTCTCACGGTTCCCGAGCCACCGTTAGCGGTATTGGCTATGGGCAATGTTGATTTATTGGTTGGTCCTACGTTGTCGCTTACCGGATCTGAAAATCCGAACCAGGAAGGGATACAGATTGCTCAATCTTGGGCCCAAGTTTTGGCTAGAAAGCCGATTAGTCTTGTGCAAGGTGATGCTGAAGGGATTGAGCGTCATGCGCTTATTGCTGCATTGAAAAGTTGCCCGCAACATTTGGTATATGTTTCAAAAATTTCTTTATCAGATCCTAAAATTGCACAACAATCGTCATTTGTTGCTAATGACGGATTGGCTTTGAGTTTGGTTGGTTTCGCTCGTGACGATGAGGCGCTTTGGCGAGCTCGGCATAGATTGCTTGCGGCCTGTTGCGAATATTTTGTTGTAGTGCAAGCCGCAGCAAGAGCCAAAAGCTTGACACTAATGCGGGAAATGGCCGATGTGAACCGAACGGTCATGGCTGTTCCGGGGTCAATTCACTCACCACTAAGCAAAGGATGTCATCAATTGATTAAGCAGGGGGCTCGACTAGTCGAGTCGGTAGATGATATCTTATTTGAGATAAATTTGAACAATATTTAAAAAAGTTCGCAGAAAATTTGCAAATATCCCCTATAAAGTTGCTACTCTAAAAAAGCATTTTTTGAGAGATTCTCAAGTTTGGACTAAAAATGAGCGAAAAAGTTTTAGTAATTGCAGAAAAACCGTCGGTGGCAAGCGATATTGCGAAAGCCTTAGGCGGCATGACACGCGAGAAAGATTATTTTGAAGGCGAGCACTACGTTGTCAGTTCTGCTGTGGGTCACCTTTTAGAGCTTGCGGTGCCCGAAAAATACGATGTTAAGCGTGGGAAGTGGACCTTTACTCACTTGCCGATGTTGCCTCCGTCGTTTGATTTAAAGCCCATTAAAAAGACCGAAGATCGACTCAAGACGCTCAAGCGTCTTTTAAAACGTACGGATATTACCGGTGTGATCAATGCTTGTGATGCCGGACGCGAAGGCGAGTTGATATTCCGATACATTATTCAGGCGGCGAAGTGTAAAAAGCCAATTGAACGGCTGTGGTTGCAATCGATGACTCCCTCGGCTATTCGAGATGCGTTCGCACATTTGCGCACGGATGCAGAGATGCAGAATTTGGCTGATGCGGCACGTTCGCGCTCCGAGGCGGATTGGCTTGTAGGGATCAACGGTACTCGCGCAATGACGGCCTTCAACAGTAAAGATGGCGGCTTTTTCTTGACGACGGTTGGTCGTGTACAGACGCCGACTTTGGCGATTGTCATGGAGCGCGAAGAAAAGATCAATTCCTTTGTGAGCCGCCCGTATTGGGAAGTACACGCAGAGGTTCAATGCGAAGCCGGTCAGTATGGAGCTGTTTGGTTTGATCCGACGTTTAAAAAGAATGAGAAAGACCCTCATCAGAAGGCCGAGCGTATCTGGTCTAAAGAAGAAGCTGAGTGTATTGGTCAATTGATTTCAGGGCAACCGGCTACAGTCAAGCAGTCGGCCAAGCGTACAACGCAATTGTCGCCGCTACTTTTTGATTTGACGAGCTTGCAACGTGAAGCAAATAATCGATTCGGCTTTTCGGCGAAAACAACATTGGCTTTGGCCCAGGCGCTGTATGAAAAGCATAAGGCATTAACTTACCCTAGAACGGATGCGCGAGCTTTGCCAGAGGATTATCTGGGGACGGTCAATGAGACGTTGGAAATGCTTAAAGAAAGTCCTCGCTATGTCAGTAGCGTAGGAGCAATTCAAGCGCATCGTTGGGTTAAGCCTAGTAAGCGTATTTTCGATAACTCGAAAATCTCGGATCACTTTGCCATTATTCCGACGCTTCAGGCTCCAAAAAAACTTACCGAGGCTGAAGAAAAGATCTATGACCTTGTAGTCAAGCGCTTTTTGGCAGTATTTTTCCCGGCTGCGGAGTATGACGTTACGACTCGAATCACATCGGTAGCAGGGCAAAGCCTGAAGACTGAAGGTAAGGTGCTTGTGAAAGCCGGTTGGCTCGAAGTGTATGGCCGAGAAGTCGAGGATGCGGAATCTCTTGTGCCGGTGAAAGAAAACGAGACCGTCGCGGTACAAAAGGCACTTACGGAGGAAAAGGCTACGAAACCACCTGTTCGATACACCGAAGCCACGCTTCTGTCGGCTATGGAAGGGGCGGGTAAGCTTGTTGAGGAAGGTGAGTTGCGCGAGGCGATGGCTGGCAAGGGACTTGGAACTCCTGCAACACGAGCGGCAATCATTGAAGGTCTTTTACTTCAAAAATATCTTCGTCGAGATGGTAGAGATCTTTGCCCGACCTATAAGGCACGTCAACTCTTTGCTCTTTTGAAAGGCTTAGGTATTTCAGAATTGTCTGAGCCGGAGCTGACAGGCGAATGGGAATATAAGCTTGCTCAAATTGAAAAAGGCACATTGTCGCGTGATGTTTTCATGAAAGAGATTCGTTCAATGACCGAGACAATTGTCGAGCAGGCCAAGCGCTACGAGGGAGATACTGTGCCGATTGAGAACCCGGCGCATTTGAAGAGCCCTTGCCCGAAGTGCGGCGGTGAAATTGTTGAAAATTATCGTCGATTTGCCTGTACATCGTGTGATTTCAGTTTGCCCAAACACCCGGGCGGACGTACTTTTGAAGTCTCTGAAGTCGAAGCGTTACTGGCTCAAGGGGAAATCGGTCCGCTAGACGGTTTTATCAGTAAGTTAGGTCGTCCTTTTGCTTCAAAGTTAAAGATTAATGACGAATTCCGGTTGGAGTTTGAGTTTGAAAGTGTAGCTAAAGAAGGTGATGAACCCGTTGATGTGAGCACGCTTGAGGTGGTGGGAAAGTGTCCAAAGTGCGGCAGCGATGTCGTTGATAGCCCTAAAGGCTATGCTTGTGTGAAGACATTTGATAAGGCATGCGACTTTAGAATCGGAAAAACGATTTTGCAACAACCCATCGACGTTGAGCAGGCTCGAAAGCTTTTGACAGACGGTAAAAGCGATGAGCTTGCCGACTTCGTTAGTAATCGAACGAAGCGCAAGTTTGCCGCAATGTTGGTTTTAGACAAAGCAGGTAAAGTAGGATTTGAATTTACACAAAAGAAAGTCCCGACACCTCGAGAAAAAACAGCCAAAAAGAAGGCCGCCGAGTCTTAAAACACTGTGTATTGATACAATAAAATGCTCCCTTGAAAACATCTTGGGAGCATTTTTTTCGGAGCGGGCGAATGAAGAACATATTTAAGCGGTTTTCGCGTTCTCCGGTTTGATTACCGAGACCAATACTTGGTCGACTTTGTTGTTGTCAACGTCAATGACTTCAAAGCGATATCCTTTGTAAACAATGCGATCTGTCCGTTTGGGAATCTTGCGCAACATATACATCATGAAACCGGCAACGGTCTCGTAAGTAGAGTCATCAGGAAGACTGTCAAAGCCTAATAAACGCTCCAAATCGTCAACGGGCGTAGAGCCGTCGACCAGCCAGGAGCCGTCATCACGCTCAATAATGAGAGAGTCTTCTTCCGTATTGACCAAGTCACCCATCACGGTACTCATCACGTCATTAAGAGTGATAATGCCGACAACGAGAGCGTATTCGTTGATGATGACGGCAATATCGGAGTGAGTACGCTTGAAAACGTCCAACATCTCAGACAAGGTCAATGAATCAGGCACCATTTGAATCGGTCGGACAAGACCGTCGTCTTTCAGAGCTGTCTCTTATACACATCTCCGAGCCCACGAGACCGGAGCCTATCTC
>USCE01000022.1 GCA_900553105.1 uncultured Sutterella sp. | reverse complement strand
GCTTTATCGTCGGCAGCGTCAGATGTGTATAAGAGACAGGTTGATGAAGTGATGACGGGCTTTCGCGTAGCTTTAGGGGGCGCTCAAAGCCTCTACGACGTTGTCCCCGACATCACGATGTTCGGTAAGGTCATCGGCGGCGGCATGCCCGTGGCTGCTTTCGGTGGACGCCGAGACATTATGGAAAAAATTGCACCTTGCGGCCCTGTCTACCAAGCTGGAACCCTGTCGGGCAATCCCGTGGCAGTTGCCTGCGGACTGGCAACGTTGAAATTGATTCAAGAAGAGGGCTTTTACGATCGTTTGTCGATACAAACCAAGAAGTTGACCTCAGGGCTAGAAGCTGTTGCCAAGGATGCCGGCGTGACCTTCTGCGCCAGAAGTGTCGGCGGCATGTTCGGCCTTTATTTCTTAGATCAGTACCCACAAGGCTTTGCCGATGTTATGAAAGCTGATGCCAAAAGTTTCAACACGTTCTTCCACGCCATGCTCGATGAGGGCGTCTATCTCGCTCCGTCCTTATTTGAGGCAGGCTTCGTCTCCATCATGCATACCGATGAAGTCATTGATGAAACGTTGCAAGCGGCCCGCAAAGCTTTTGCTAAAGTTGCAGCTATGCAATAGCATAAGAAATCGTTAATGCCTCTCCCGTGAGATTTTCTCGGCTGTAACCAATAAATTAGGGGATGTACTTTTTAAGTTGCATCCCCTTTTTTATGAACCAAAATCCAATTAAAGCACGCGTTTCAAAAACGCCCGAGTGCGCTCTTCTTTGGGATTTACAAGCACGTCTTCAGGAGCTCCTTGCTCCACAATAACACCACCGTCCATGAAAATCACTCGATCGGCCACTTCCTTTGCAAACGTGATTTCGTGTGTGACCACAATCATTGTCATGCCTTCTTCAGCAAGACTTTTCATGACAGCCAATACTTCGCCCACGAGCTCTGGGTCCAAAGCCGAGGTCGGCTCGTCAAACAAAATAACTGCAGGATCCATCGCCAATGTTCTGGCGATGGCCACCCGTTGCTGCTGACCGCCGGAGAGGCGAACGGGATACTGATCGGCCTTATCGGCCAACCCCACTCGCGTGAGCGTTTCCATTGCCCGCTTTTTGGCTTCCTGCTCGGACTTTCCGCTTACCACGATCTGTCCCAACATGACGTTTTCCAGAACACTTTTGTGCGGCCAAAGATTAAATCGCTGAAAAACCATTCCAAGGTGTTCGCGCACCTTATTGATATTGGTTTTGTGGTCGGTGATTTCTTGACCACGAACTTTGATGGTACCGCCGTCAGCATCTTCGAGCGCATTAATACAACGCAGCATCGTGGACTTGCCCGAACCCGAAGGACCTAAAACCACGACTTTTTCACCTTTATGGACGACTAAATCAATCCCCTTGAGCACTTCGAGATCATCATAGTGCTTTTTCAGACCTTTAATTTCAACAATAACTTCACTCATTGATCGTCTCCCTTACCTAAGTGCTTTTCCAGACGACTGATACCGTACGCCAAAGCTAATGTTGCAACCCAGTACATCAGAGAAATGGTCAGATAGGGCTCCCAATAACGAGCGGAAGCACCGGCTACAGTACGTGCAGCGTAAGCCAACTCTGTCAAACCGATGGCCGAGACCAAAGAAGAGTCTTTCAAAATGGCAATAGCGTTGTTGCCTAAGGCCGGCAACATGCGACGAAACGCCTGCGGCATGATGATGTGTCGCATGCACTGCCAGTAAGTCATACCGATGGAACGGGCAGCTTCGCTTTGCCCCTTATCAAGTGATTGGATACCAGCACGAAAGACTTCACTCATGTAGGCTCCGGCATTAAGCGTAATGGCCAAAAAGCCTGCAATAAAAGCCCCGTAGTTACTTCTGAGCTCCCGGGCCAATGCGCCGTCGATAATCAAACCGTCGACCGGATGGATGAATACAGGCAAGACAGCAAAATACATTAAGAAAATTTGCACGAAAAGCGGTGTCCCGCGGAAAAAACTTACCCAAATCGTCACGGGCCAACGAACACCGTAATACAAAATGGATTTCCAAGGCTCGTGCTTGGCACTGGCCATACGAGCCATACCCAAAATCATCCCCCAGATGACACCGAAGAAAACACAACCCACAGTCAAAGCCAATGTAATTTGCATCCCTTCGACAAAAAGCGGCCAGTACTCAACGAGCACATCTAATCGTAAGCCCAACATTCTCTATCCCCATATTTTTATGGTTCTGACATTCACAAACTCCCGGCCGGCCTTATGGCCTCCGGGAGTAGGGTCTCATCACGTTATGCAATTATTGAAGCGGCAATGTGGGCACTTGAGCCTTTTCGCCAAACCACTTCTTGTAAATCTTGTCGTATTCACCCGAAGCGACAACTTTCTTCAAACCAGAATTGACCTTATCGAGCATGGCTTTGTTACCCTTACGCACGGCAATACCGAAATATTGGTCTTCAAAATCTTCGTCACGAACCATGTTGAATTGCTTATCCGGATTTTGTTGCACGTAGTAAGCGAACACACCGACGTCACCAATAGCAGCATCCACCCCACCGGCAGAGAGCTCTTCAAGCACAAGAGGCGTATTGTCAAAACGCTTGATGTTACTACTCGTCTTTCCGAAAGTCTTCGAGGCAATGATGTCGCCGGCCGAATTGGCGACGACAGCAATGTTTTTACCCTTTAAGTCTTCAATGCCCTTCACTTGCAAATCTTTTTGCGTGAGAATCAATTGATAGGCGGCAAAGTAAGGCAAAGAGAAATCAACGGCTTCTTGGCGTTGCGGTGTAATCGTGATACCGGACATGATCATGTCGCGATCGCCATTTTTCACAGATTCGAAAATCACGCCCCAAAGCGTGTTAACAAATTCCACTTGGAAACCTTCGGCCTTCGCAATGGCCTTCATCAGGTCGATGTCGAAGCCCACAATTTCTTTATTAGGCGTTTGGAACTCAAAGGGACGATACGTTGCTCCCGTGCCGACCGTATAAGTTTGGGCTTGTGTTTGGGTGGCGGCCGTAGCAGGAGCAGAACCAGCGACCAAAGCGGCACTCATTGCAGCAGCAGTCAAGAGTACTTTGAAATTCATGATAGATCTCCTAGAGTATCGAAAAATGTTTCTCGGTCAAATTGAGCCGAGTAATTTTCTGCTAATTATTCTCTTTCCAACAATTTGAAACAAACCCTTTTTTCTCCAATAGATCAAAAAGTTAGTATGTTTTACCTAGCTCAGAAATTGAAAACTTTTTCTCTTTTTTGTCGACTTTTCGAACAAATATTCAAAACAATCTCAACATGTTGAAATTAAAAATATTTTCTTTTCAACTAAGTGATAGTCGGCTCATAATCCCTTTCTAGAACACTTACTGACATCACATCAGTACTACAACTGACTTTTTGCATTTCTAGAAGTACCTCGGACGTATACTGAAGAAAAGTTAGTCGTTCACATTTGCAGCATGAAACAGCTTTTGTGGATCATTACAGCCTTCTTGAGCCTTATCAGCGGCTACCGCTCACGATGTCTTACGTCATCATGACGATGGTCGCTATCTAGGGCGCGAGAATCCCAACACTCGTTTTTATGATCAATCGAAACGTTATCAAGGAAGGGGCAGTTGCTGACCATGCTGAAACCCTCGGCAGTAATCAACACAATAAGATGGTTAGAAAAATTCCACTTCTGCACTATTTTTGTGCACTAAGTTAACTCTATGTTCCACTTAGAGAATCTCTAAAGAGTGACCGAGTTATTCACAATTATTGTGGATAACTTGGTGTGTTCATTTTTGGCAAAAAGTGGGAAAATCCCTATTGATTTTTCGCTTTCAAACACTTTTTCACAGTTCAAAATGGAAAAAAGTTATTTAAAAGTGGAGTTATTGGCCCACCTTGGGCAAAGGTCTTACATAAGCCTCCGTTCCATAAAGCGGAATAGTGGAAATGGAGTGATGGAAACTCCCCGAGGTTTCCTTCGTTGAATAAGCCACATAGATGAGCGTTTGAGCATCTTCATCGTAAATACGACGAATTTTCATATTCTTGAGCAATACACTCTTGGATCGATGAAACACCACTTCACCGGATTTATCTTTTTTGATCATATCGATCATGGCACGGGTAATCGGACCAGTTTGATGACATTGCACCGAGTTATTAGAAGGATCACTGAATGATAAGTTATCTTCAATGCTTGAGACGTGACAGGTCACACCTGTGACAATCGGATCTTCAAATCGATTGATTTTGATATCTTGAAAAGTAAAAATACCGAGCGAAACGTCGCCCACATCTTCATGACAGCCGTTTAAAAAAACAGCCGCCATAACCATAAAACATAACCTTTTGATTGTCATTGCACTCACAATACCAGTCCTCTCAGACACTTCACATTAACAATGCTCTTATTGTAGCGTTCTATTTTTCTTTTAAGCACGATAATCACAATACCTAAACTTTATGCTGTAGTTCTCTTGCAACATAGTCAATAAATACCTTGACAGTAGATGGTAAATAACGCCTATCGGTAACCGCATAAATACTATTATCAACAGAACGCCATTGAGGCAACAACGCTATTAACTCCCTATTTTTTAAATGTTTTTCTACTGCATAAGATGGTAGTAAGGCAATTCCCAACCCCTCCAATGTTGCATCAAGAACAAGCGCTGCATTGTTACACGACAATCGACCTTTAATTGGAACTTTGATTTCTTCATTTCCGTTTAAAAAATACCATTCATTACCAAAATAAGGATTTTGAAGACAACAATGTTCAATAAGATCTATTGGATGAGATGGCAAAGAACTCACTTTCAGATAGTTAGGACTTGCACAAAGAATATTCTGATAAGTCGTTAAGGTTCTGGCAATATAACTTGGATTGAGTTTTCCAACCCCTTGAAAAGCAACATCGACTCGATGCTCGACTAAGTTAACAGGCCCATCAACTATTAATAAATCAATGCTTGTCGATGGAAAATCTTTTAAAAAATTTTCAATAATCTCAAGTAGAAAAAATCTTGCCGTGGAACCGCTGGATGCAATCCGCAACTTTCCACCAAGATGTCCATCTGTTAAATGTTGATTTTTTAAATCAAACAAACTTTCAGTGTCATGAACAATTGTTTGCGCTTTTTCAAGAAATCTCTCTCCGGCAGACGTTAGAGATACCGACCTAGTCGTACGATGAAATAAAGCGTAACCAACATGATGTTCAAGTTCATTAATCTGGCGAGTCACCGATGGTCGGGAGATACCCAAACTCGAAGCGGCACGAGCAAAACTCTTTAATTGAGCAATTGAAATAAAAACCTTTAATGTCTCGATTATGTTCATTATTTTATTTTTCAAAATAATTAATTCTAACTCTTTCTATTTATTATTCTAATCGAAAACGATATGATTACGAATTCTTTTTTTACGGTATTCAAAGCTCTATGTTTATTCGTGTATTAATTTTCTTCTTTGGCTTATGTGTTTTGTCATTGGGCATTTCTACTGTTACTAATGCAGGATTGGGGACTGGAACTGTAAGCTCTGTGGCCTATGTTTTAAATGAGTTATGTGGTTTATCAATTGGCTTTTTCGTTTTCTTAACCAACGTCTTTTTCTTTGTTTTACAAATTATTGTTGATCCAGAAAAAGTATTTGTAAAAGCACTCAAACAATTGCCGATTTGTTTTGTTTTCGGTGTTATTTTTGACATTGCCATGGAAATCACGGCTCAAATTACGACAGATAGCTATTTTGAACAAGTGTTGATGGCCTGTATTGGATCTGTTGTTACTGGCTTAGGAATTGCCAGTATGGTATTTGCAAGATTGGCAATACTTCCGCCAGAGGGTTTATGCTTGAGCATCATGAAACGTTGGGGAGGCAGTTTTGGTAATTTGAGAATGGGGGTAGATGTATTCTTGGTATTGGCAACTGTTGTTATCTCGTGGTTTTCACTAGGAACAATTATTGGTCTGCGTGAAGGGACCTTAATCACTGCGTGCTGTTCAGGTCAAGTATCGAAGCTATTTTTAATCCTTTGGCACCACTTTTTCCCTGAACATAGTCCTATAGACTGATCATTGGAGTCGCTATTGCGCGACAGAGAGTAATGTGGAGCCCCAAAGTCGCGCTTAGTGCAAGCGTTAATGATTCAAAACTGCGAATTAATAATTTCATTTTGACGACTGAGATCAATACCCTTCTTAGCCCCATTAAATGGAGCGAAATATTTAGATTTTTGCTGAAATCTCAATGAGTTTTGCTATTTATAAAATTGGAAATGCTAAGTTTTTCTAAAAGAACTCGTTAGGGCACTGTCTAGATTACTATAAAACCTTAATTTAAGGTAATCGGAAATAGTCGTTTCTAACCACTCAAACTGAACAAAAGCCTTATATTTCGGGAAATTGAAGTTATAGGTACAAAAAAAGCCGCACTAAAAAGCACAGCTTAGACACCTTATTTGGTGCCCGGGGAGAGACTCGAACTCTCACGGCTCATCACCGGTGGATTTTGAATCCACTGCGTCTACCATTCCGCCACCCGGGCATTGATCAAATTGTATTCACTCACTGGTGCGCGATACAGGGTTCGAACCTGTGACCCCTGCCGTGTGAAGGCAGTGCTCTACCGCTGAGCTAACCGCGCCTTTCTCAACAAGTGAGAATCGAAATTATACGGAAAAAATCCGTCTTGTCAAATCCGATTTTGCGATTTGTCTGCGGCCTGCGCACGAATGACGATTCTACCTGAAATCAAACCATTTTCGCAATGGTCTGATCAACAACCTCGGGTAAAAAATTTTTAGCCGCTCCCTTGCCAACGATTTGTACGTCTGGGGCAATTTCAAGCAAAGGCACTAACACAAATGCCCTCTGGTGCATTCGTGGATGAGGCAGAACTAAGAAATCGTCGTTACAAACCTTCTGACCGTAAAGAAGTAAATCCAAATCCATTGTCCTGGGCGCATTGACAACACCGACCGGTCTTACACGCCCGAACTCTTGCTCTAGTGCCAAGAGTTGTCGTAAAAGGTCACGCTCACTGACTTCGGTTTTAACCTCAATGACAGCATTGATGTAGTCGGGACCACTGGAATCGATCGGCGCTGTTTTATAAAACGAAGAACTCTTCGTTACCGTTACGTTCTCCAACTGTCCGATTCGGGCAACGGCGCTCTCCAACGCTGCTTTAGCGTTCCCCAAATTCGCCCCAAGCGCTATGTACGCGGTCTCAAGCATCTCAAAGCGTCTCCTTGGCACTTTGTACTTTACGAGGCAAACGCCTGCACCGAGAAGGCTTGGGCGGAAAAGCCTCAATATCATCGATCAGTGCGATAGTATCCTCTTGAAGACTTTCAGCATCAGCAAAATTTGCGGTACTCGTACTCTCTTTTACATCAACCGTTTGCAAACTCTCGACTACCAAGACCTCTTCGAGTGCATTTTCCTGTGTCAGTAAACAAGACTTGCGAGGTTTTTGCGTCAAGGCAGATCGCTGACTGTCTTTCTTGGTTGTCCGACGTTTGAGCACTACCGGCTCAGACTCTTGGAGAGACTCTTGCGGTTCGACATCCTCTACATCGTCAACCCAGTCATCAATAACGGCACTGACATCTCGCATTTGTTTCCAGTCATCGGCTTCCTGCATGAGCTTTCGTTTGACTTGTGCTTTAGAGGGCTTCTTTGGCTCCCCTTTTCTTGCTTTGCGATTCTTAGCATTTTCATCGGCTTGTTGACGAATCATCTCCATGCGTTCATCATCACCGACTTCTTGGAATTTTGTCCACCAATCCACAATGCTTGTATCGACAAAATCAAGTTGACTGCGAAGCAACATAAAGTCGTACCCGGCTCTGAATTTCGGTACATGTAGCAACCCCATCGCACTCTTTGAGCCACGACGCAGCAACTTAATTTGCAAAATCCAAATCGTCAAAATATCATCGACAAAGCGGGCTTGAATCTGCAAACGTGAGCACTGCTGTTGCAGTACCTGTCGTCCGGCCGCCGCCATTGCCGGCACCTGTCCTTCACCGCGAGCAATGCGTTCGTTAAAAATGCGCTCGGTTAACGGCCACAGCAACGTGGCGAACAAAAATGAAGGTGAAACTTTTTTCCCGATAGCGATTCGTTCATCCGTGCGTTTCATCGCAAGCGCTAAAAATTTCTCTCCGTTCGCTTCATTTAACGCCACTTCCAACAACGGAATCACATGACGATAAAGATTCAAAGAGCGAAGTTTTTCCATGCACGCAACGGCTTGACCGCAGGTCAAAAGCTTAATCGCTTCATCAAACAGTCTTGCCTGCGGGACATTGGCCAAAAGTGAACACAATTGCGAGATCGGTTCCAGTGTTTTGGGCTCAATATCAAATTTAAGCTTGGAAGCAATGCGCACGGCTCGCAACATTCTCACGGGGTCTTCACGGTAGCGTTCGGCCGGCTCGCCAATCATGCGAACCACACCCTGCAAAATATCTTGCATACCGTTGTGATAATCGATCACTTGTTCGGTTGTTGGATCGTAGTAAAGCGCATTAATCGTAAAGTCGCGTCGGGCGGCATCTTCCCACATCTCTCCGAACACGTTATCGCTGACCACACGACCGAAGCGATCTTTTCGAACACCGGCACCTTCGAGCGCTCGGAAAGTTGAGCATTCAATGATCTCTTTACCAAAAAGTACGTGAACGAGGCGGAAACGTTTACCGATAATGATGGCACGACGTTGACAGCGTTTAATCTGCTCAGGAGTTGCATCCGTCACAACGTCAAAATCTTTCGGGCGCACGCCCAATAGTAAATCACGAACGGCACCGCCCACTACATAGGCTTTATAGCCTTCTCTTTGTAAATTACGAATCGTTCGAAGCGCCTCAACACTTACCTGGCGCCGATCGATTCCATGCTGATCACGATCAATGATTTTTGGGGTGCGAATATAGTGGGAAGGTTCTTGCTTTTTCCCTGGAAAAAACAATTCCTTTGTGTAATCGAAGAGATTTTTTAACATTATTGTTCCTTGAGACTTGCACCACGCTCCGAAATCTGACGGGCTCGGCCCGACAACCTTATCGTTATTGTTTGTCAATGGTGATCCGGATTGGTTGCAAAGGGCATTCTAGCAATACGCAAGGGATTGTGCTGACACTGAGTTAAGAAACAACTCTCAGATCAGAACTGACGTTTAGCCAACCACTGCTTTAAAGCCGGAACGGTAATGGCCGCTTTCTTTCGTGCCATCAATTCACGATCAATGTCTGATAAAAGACCCGAGAGCACTTTAATGTCTCGCGGTAGGTGCACCTGAATCCAATGTTGTGCCTCAGGAGTTAACTGCAAGCCGCGGGCCGATGCTTGCGCAATCAAGGCCTCACACAATTTGCCCTGCAACGGTTTAATTTGGAAAACGGCTCCCCAACCTAAGCGAGTTCGGACATCTTCCCGCACAAAGTGCTCGGCAGGAGATTTTCGACCTGTCATTACGAGTGTTGC
Source organism: uncultured Sutterella sp. (assembly GCA_900553105.1). Classification (GTDB taxonomy): domain Bacteria; phylum Pseudomonadota; class Gammaproteobacteria; order Burkholderiales; family Burkholderiaceae_F; genus Aphodousia. Next base: position 2,429 of record USCE01000022.1, on the reverse strand, counting down.
CTGAGGATTAACTCGCACTTCATTGATAAGAGCAAAAAGTCGATCCAAACCGTCTTCAGAAAGCGTATCGACATCGTCGACAGCATAACGCAGTCTTTGGGGGTCAAAGAGCGGTACATCACTATCCCTTAGTCCCATCGCCAGCGCCAAATGGGTTTTCCCAACGCCAGAAGGCCCCCATAGATAAACTAATTGAGGATCAGAATACTCCTGCATCCGACGCAAACTGGCGATCGCCGCAGCATTGTCCCCGACAATAAAATTATCGAGCGTTGCTGCGGGCGCCATCGCAATATCTAAAGGCAGTTGTTCAAACAACATTGTTTCACCGAAAGACGAATGTTCTGTTTGCCTATTCAGGCCTTGCTAAAATGTTACGGTTAACGAACACGGATACGCAAGTGTACCGTCTGATTAACCATTTTTGGACTTTGCTCACCATGACGCAACTCTCTTACGCTTCTGCCGGCGTTGACATCGATGCCGGAGATGAACTCGTAGAACGTATCAAACCGCTTGCCAAGCGTACGATGATCCCCGGAGTTCTTGCCAGTGTTGGCGGTTTCGGGGCGATGTTTGAAATTTCAAAGGAATACAAAAACCCGGTTCTTGTCACCGGCACCGACGGTGTAGGCACAAAATTGAAGTTGGCCTTCACGCTCGGCCGTCACGATACTGTCGGCCAAGACTTAGTCGGCATGAGTGTTAACGACATCTTGGTGCAAGGCGCTAAGAGTCTTTTCTTCCTTGACTACTACGCTTGCGGCAAGCTCGATGTAGATGTGGCCGAACGCGTGGTTGCCGGGGTTGCCCGCGGCTGTGAATTGGCAGGGTGTGCCTTAATTGGTGGCGAAACCGCTGAAATGCCGGGTATGTATCCTGAAGGCGAATACGATCTTGCAGGCTTTGCCGTCGGGATCGTGGAAAAGGACGAAGCCATTGACGGCAAGTCGATTGCTGCCGGCGATGTGGTTTTAGGTCTTGCCTCCAGCGGCCCGCACAGTAACGGTTTTTCGTTGATTCGTAAAGTGGTCGAAGTCACCAACACCCCTTGGGATATGCCCTTGGACGGTCGAACCTTAGCCGATTGTGTGATGGAACCTACGCGCATTTACGTCAAACAAGTGCTCAATGTCATGAAGACCGTCAAGATCAAAGGTATGGCGCATATCACGGGCGGCGGTCTGATTGAAAACGTTCCTCGCGTTTTACCCGAAAATACACGTGCCGTCATTCACGCCGACAGCTGGACGCGCCCGACCATTTTTGACTGGTTGCAAAAGGCCGGTAATATTGACTCCCATGAAATGCATCGAGTCTTCAACAACGGCATCGGCATGGTGGTAATCGTAGCCGCCGAAGATGCTGGTCGCGCAATGGCTGCTTTTGAGGCCGAAGGGGAAAAGGTCTTCCGATTGGGTGAAATTGTCACCCGCAAAGAGGGCCAAGCCGGTTGTTCGGTCATCTAAACGGGCTTGTTCGAAGGATCCGGTTCCTCTACGAACCGGATCTTTTCTTTTGAGAAAAACAAAACTATCTTCATGTGAAGATATTTAGTACAATACTACTGCACTTTTCTTTGCTTTCTTTTCGGAGTTTTATATGCGCAAAGATAACCCCGCATTCGTTCCCGATTCCCCCTTTATGCGCCCGATGACTGAGGAACACATGGCGTTCTTCCGAGCCATCCCCAAAACGGAATTACACTGCCATTTATTAGGCACCACTCGCAAAGAGACATTCGAAGATTTAGTCAAAGAATCTGGCGCCGACGTCACTCAGGAAGAAATTGACGGCTTTTTCACCCGCGGAGACAAACCCGTTGGAGTTTTGCGTATTTTCCGTGCTTTGGAAGAAAAGATTCTTATTAAACCCGAAATGCTCAAACGCATCACGTTTGAGTATCTTGAAGACTGTCGTCGACACGAAATTCGCTATACAGAATTTTTCTGGAACTACACGGGATTAGCCCGTCACTACAGCTATGCCGATGCTCAAGCAGCCATCATTGAAGGTATTCACGAAGGTGAAAAAGCGTTCGGTGTGATCGGCCGTTTGATTCCTTCCATTGACCGAGAAGATGAACCTGAACGTGCGGTGGAGTTGGTTCAAGCCATGATTGCTCATCGTGCACCGGAAACGATCGGATTAGGCATCGACTATCGAGAAAACGATCACGAGCCTGAAAACTTCTGGAAGGCTTTTTTCATGGCCCGCAAAGCAGGCTTTAAGATCACAATTCACGCCGGCGAATTCGGCTGTCACTGGCGCAATGTAGAGACCGCCATGGACCTTTTACACGCCGACCGTTTGGACCACTGCTACACCATCATTGATAATCCCGAATTAGTCGAGCGCGCCAAAGCTCGTAATTTCATTTTCACCGTCGTGCCCACGCTGTCTCTTATACACATCTGACGCTGCCGACG
>USCE01000021.1 GCA_900553105.1 uncultured Sutterella sp. | reverse complement strand
CAGTAAATACAATCAAACGTGCAGACCTTGCCGCTTGCCGGCAATAAATTAACCCCCAGCGATGTTCCAAGTCTACGACTGAGAACCGGACCGAAAATGGGAGATGGAAACAAGATTGTTGACATAAGTCACCTATACATTCTCATTGACAACGTCTGCTCATTATGTCACGGGCTAGCAAACAGGTTACAATCCGAGCGGACAATTTTTAAGAGAGCATCATGCCCATTCGTTTAATCGTTGGTCTCGGCAATCCCGGACCGGACTATGAAGATACACGCCACAATGTCGGATTTTGGTTTGTCGATGAACTCGCTCGACGCGAGTCTACTTTTTTCCACGAAGAAAAGAAGTTTAACGCCGAGGTTGCCCGTGTGCGTTTGGCCGGACAAGACCTCTGGCTCGTAAAACCTCAGACTTACATGAACCGCTCGGGTTCTGCAGTGGTGGCAATCGCTCTTTACTACAAAATTCTTCCTGACGAAATTTTGGTCGTGCACGATGAGCTCGACCTGATGCCCGGTTGCATGAAAATAAAAAAAGGGGGCGGCAACGCTGGTCACAATGGCTTAAAAGACATCACCGAGAAACTCTCCACACCTGATTTCTGGCGTCTTCGTATCGGTACCGGTCATCCGAGAAGTTTGGGCCTAAACCAACAAGTTGCCGATTTTGTCTTACATAGTCCCTGTGCAGAGCAACGTGAACTTATTGAGCAATGCCTCACGGCTGCCCTCAAATGTACAACCGACATCGCTACAGGAGACATGACTCGCGTTAAGCGTGCCATTGCACCATTTGGAAATCCTCGTGTGACAAAGACCGAAGATAATGATAAAGATAACGCCTGAGAAAGTTCTCGTAAGTCGTTGTTTGCTCGGCGACTGTGTACGCTATGACGGGCACAGTCAGTGTGTCATTGATTCCCGGTTACAACAACTCTTAGAACAAAATCGCATCATCGCCGTTTGTCCGGAGTGCGATGGCGGACTTACCGTACCGAGATCTCCTTGCGAAATACAACCCGGTTATTCTGCAGCTGATGTGCTGGCCGGGCGAGCCAAGGTTTGCACCCAAATCCACAACGACTGTACCGAAGCTTATGTCAAAGGCGCATGCATCGCTTTGGAGCGTGCACGAGAACATCTGATCAAGGTTGCTATTTTGAAGGCCAAAAGTCCTTCTTGCGGCAATCACTTCGTCTATAACGGTCGATTTGAAGGTAAGCTCGTACAAGGTCGAGGCATTACAGCAGAACTACTGACACAAAACGGCATTACCGTTTTCAATGAGCACGAGCTCGACAACCTTTTTCAAAACTTGCCTTTGCACCTGTGATTAAGACGGGACATAGGTTAAGAATGCTAAAATTAATAATTCTCTTTTATGGATGATGAATCATGGGTTTAAAATGCGGCATCGTCGGCTTGCCTAATGTCGGCAAGTCCACCATCTTTAACGCGTTAACAAAGGCAGGAATTGCAGCGGAAAACTACCCCTTCTGCACCATAGAACCGAACGTCGGCGTGGTGGAAGTGCCCGATCCGCGTCTGCAAAAGCTTGCCGACATCGTCCATCCGGTTCGCATTGTGCCGGCCGTGGTCGAATTTGTTGACATTGCCGGTCTGGTAGCCGGTGCCAGCAAGGGTGAAGGCTTAGGTAACCAATTTTTAGCCAACATCCGTGAATGTGACGCAATTGCTCACATCGTTCGCTGTTTCACCGATAATAATATTGTGCACGTTGCCGGTCATGTCAATCCGATCGAAGACATTGAGGTCATCAATACGGAATTGGCTCTTGCCGATTTGGCCAGTGTCGAACGTACGCTTAACAAATACAGCAAACAAGCTCGTCAAGGCGGTGATAAAGATGCCCTGAAACTTGTTATGGTCCTTGAGAAATTGCTTCCCGTGCTCAATGAGGGCAAACCGGCTCGTCAGGTAGCATTAACTACGGAAGAAAAAGCACTCATCAAACCACTTTGTCTTTTGACGGTCAAACCGACAATGTATGTAGCCAATGTCGATGACACAGGATTTGAAGGCAATCCTTTGCTTGAGGCCGTTAAAGAGTTTGCCGCAAAAGAAAATGCTCCTGTTGTGGCTCTTTGCGCCAAAATTGAAGCTGAAATTGCTGAACTCGATGATGAGGACAAGGCAATGTTCCTCGAAGACATGGGGATGCATGAAGCTGGTCTTGATCGCGTGATCCGTGCAGGTTACGATCTTCTGGGGTTACAAACATACTTTACCGCCGGTGTTAAGGAAGTGCGCGCGTGGACAATTCACAAGGGTGATACGGCCCCACAGGCCGCCGGCGTTATTCACACCGACTTTGAACGCGGTTTTATTCGCGCTCAGACAATCGGCTTTGACGACTATGTCTCCTTAGGCGGTGAGAAAGGAGCACAAGAGGCCGGCAAGATGCGAGCCGAAGGGAAGGACTACGTAGTTCAAGACGGCGACGTCATGAACTTCCTCTTTAACGTTTAATTCTGATGCAGTCCGCCCTAAGGGCGGACTTGCTGACGAAATTTGATACGAGTCAATTATGGCAACTGCATTGTCAAAACGCCGCCGAGAATTTGGCGAAAGACTGCGTACCGAACGCGAACGTTTAGGTTACACGGAGCTCCAAATTGCACAACTGCTCGGTGTGCCACTCGAGGTATATCAAAAATACGAAGAAGGACAAGAAGATCCCGGGATTTTCCGCATGCCTCGCCTCAATGATTGTGGTTTTGACGTGCTGTTTATTATCACAAGCGAACGTCACAACCCGATTGAACAAGAAAGCGAGTTGCTCGCTCGGTTCCGAGAGCTTTCAAATCGGGGCAGAAACTCCGTCTTTATGACACTTGACGCATTGGAACGCTTGGCTCCGAACCTCCGCCAAACAATTCGAGATAAGCTCAAAAAGTAAATAATGCAAACACCTACACAAAAACCTGAAACATCCTTCAGGTTTTTGTGTTAACTTTAACGCGATGAGACGTCCATCCTTACGTCGAGTTTTCTAGGTTTCCCTATTATGCGTGCGTTGCGTTTAATTCTCTGGATTTTCTGCACTCTGGCACTTTTAGCCATAGCGGCAGTGCTGTCCCTTTATCTTTTGATCACGCCAGAGCGCGTTGAAAAGCAACTACAGCAAACTCTGTCAGAATGCGGTTACAGCATTCGCATGAATGAGGCTGCAGAAGTACGAATCCTGCCTAAATTGGCGATTGCATTGCCGGCCGCTGAGCTCTTTGACCAACAAAACAAGCTTGTTGCCTACTATCGTTCCGCTTACCTGACAATCAATCCCTGGTGGCTGCTAATCGGTCGTGTGCATTTAGACTTACTCGACATCGATGGCTTTTTCTACGAAAACCGTGAATTGATGGACCTCAAGACATGGTTACAAACAAACCGCACTGACAATACTGCATTTTTTGACGGTATTGTCATTGAATCGCTTGAGTTTAATAATGCCGAGGTTCGTCTCGGGCACAACAATCGCGAAGTAACGCTTTCCAATCTGAGAGCCCAAATTGCCAATCCCGCCCCGCAAATGCACGCACCGATCGCATTTGCCGGACAATTACGAATGAGTCCCGAAGATGTTCTTCTTGAAACTGAAGCCGCATTTTCGTTGGATTTAAACTTGGCCGCGGGGCAAATTGCATTAGAATCCTTCTCAATGCAAGCTAAGGGAACACAAACGGCTCTGCCCGTAGAAATGCAAATTTCTGCACCCTTAATCCGTTTAAACAACAGTGAAATTTACGCAAAAACCGCCCATTTGTCGCTAAAAGGATTTAAAAATCTTGGAACCGCCGATATTTCACTTGCCGAAGGTCGGTTAACCGCTGAACAATTTAAAGCCCCTGATTTACATTTAACGCATGACAACGGCGTCTGGATAGTCGATTTACGTTCACCGGTTAATCTCTCTCGCGCTACCGATCTTTGGCAATTGGATCACCTTCAAGGCTTTATTGCAGCCAACAGTAACCAAGAACAAATCCCCGTTAACGGGAAGGTCAAGGTCAATCGCTCTACCCAACAAGCGGATCTGGAACTCTACGGCCGCCTCAACAATGCACCGATGAGTTTCCAAGGTCATTTAGCTGGCTTCGACCACCCTGCAATCGACGGAAAGGTTGTCATCGGTCGTTTAACCTTATCAGACTTAAATACGCTTGCCAGTATCTCTTCGCAAAGCGTTGAGAGCGATGTCGGGCAACCTAGTGAGAAAACTGCGCCGGAAGAATCTTCCGCTCAGCAAACGGCAGAGTCCACGAAACAAGCACTTGAAGCTGCGTCGACAAGGCAGGAAACTTCCGAGCAAAACGCTGACAATACAGTCCAAGGACCTGCTAAAAAGTCCATAGCGCCGCCTGCTCACCCCTTGCCTGGAGAGACTACTGAGACTGCGCAAGAACCGCCGAAACCTGCCGAAGACAAACCAGACGAAGCCCCTGCAAAGCTGACCTCGGAGCCTTCGCAAGCCCCCGGTGAGCCGACTCCGAATAAATCAGCAGGTGCAGAAAATAACAATTCAGCTTTAATCGCTCCGGCTGAGAGCTCTAAAGCACCACCCGAGTACAACCCAGAAGCCTCTCAAACACCGAGCGCACTTCCGAGCAATGGTTTAATCAAAGCACAGTGGGTTACGACCATTGCAACTCAAACAGCGCTTTCTCCAACGCCAGAAGCCGCTTCTGTTGATTCGGCCTCTGCACTTCGCGTACCCCTTACCGATTTCAGCTTTTTGAATCGTTTTGATTATCGCGGAGAGATCGTTGTCGGCGAGCTTGTCGCCGGCAAACTCAAACTCGTGCAGTTTAAGTCTGACGTCGAACTCAAAGACGGCACGCTAGTTGTCAAAAATGGGAAAGCGTTGGCTTACGAAGGCAAGACCTCTTTGCAAGCAACTCTCAATGCCATGGGACATTGGAGCATGCGTTGTGAAGTTGACAATGCCCGCTTGGCAGATCTTGTAAAAGATGCGGGCGGCACTTTGGCAATGGGTGGTCAACTCAATCTGCAGTCCGATCTATACGGCAATGGCTTCTCCAAACAAACGCTAAACGGTCAAATTGGCTTCGCTGTCTCCGACACTAAGCTTTTTGGGGCGAATTTAGCGGTAGCAGTTTCCGATATTGCACGATTCAAAGAACCTCAAAGCGGACGAGAATTCTCTACGCCTGTCTCAGAACTTCGGGGAATCGTGACCATTCACGACAGTCAAGCGTCACTGGACCAACTGACCGCTACAATTGAAGGCAATCGCCTACGTGGCACCGCATCCATTAATCTTTATGATGAAACGATCAACGGCGAACTCAATGGTAGAAGCGCCGAGCACCGTATTGTCCTCGGTTTGCAAAATAAATGGTATGAACCGATGATGGCTCTCGATGCAGAAAGAATTCGCTCCATTAACGGCATTGTACCGCCAGCTCCCAAGAAAAAAGATGAAGAGCCATCCGGTTGGGATCGCTTGAAGAATTTCTTTAAAGAACGCTTCTAACATCGAAGAAAAAAAAGTGAAGGCCCCGCAAGGCCTTCATTTTTTCGGTAGAAGAAAATGTCTTAACCGATGAGAGCTCGGGCAAACTCCTCGGCTTTAAATGGTTGCAAATCTTCGATAGCTTCGCCTACACCGATAAAATAAATCGGAACCGGACGATCTGCTCTCATGCGCGTAATAGCAGCCAATACGCCTCCTTTTGCCGTGCCGTCTAATTTCGTAATAATCAGCCCGGTAAGATTGACCGCAGCATCAAAAGCTTCAACCTGAGCCAAAGCATTTTGACCATTCGTACCATCAATGACCAAAATCACCTCATGCGGAGCACCTTCCAAGGCTTTGTTTTGTGCACGAGCAATTCGCTTTAACTCTTCCATTAAGCGAGTTTGCGTCGTCAAACGACCAGCCGTATCCACAATCACCACATCAGCTCCGCGTGCCTTGCCTGCGCTAACTGCATCGAAAGCCACCGCCGCAGGATCGCCCCCGGTTTGAGAGATCACTTCCACACGATTGCGCTCACCCCATACGGCCAATTGCTCGCGAGCGGCGGCACGAAATGTGTCACCGGCAGCCAATAGAACGCTTTTATCGTGCTCTGCGAACCATTTACTGATTTTGCCAATTGATGTCGTTTTTCCGGCACCGTTGACCCCGACCATCATCATAACCAACGGTTTGTCACGATCAATATTGAGTTGCCCTTCGGCCGGTCTCAATAGCGTGATCAGTTCTTCTCGTAAGGCATCGCGAACCTCTTCCTGAGTCTTCAACCCCTTCAACTGAATCGTATCGCGCAAGCGTGTCAGAAGCTCACCTGCGGTGCTCACTCCCATGTCAGCGGATATGAGCGCAAACTCAAGTTCTTCAAGAAAGTCTTCGTCGACTTTCCCTCCGGTGAAAAGACCGATAATATTGACACGGGTACGATGTAAGCCGTTCTTTAAACGGTCTAACCAACCCACTTTTTTGTTATCTGTCGTAATCATCAGCGTATGCGTCCTATAAAAAAACAATCTCAGCAACGACCTGTAAGTTTAGCAAGCACTGCACGTAAAGGCGGCGGTAATGTCAGAATTATTGCTGGACAGTGGCGTCGTAGCTTACTGCCAGTGGCCGATGCTGCCGGTTTAAGACCAACGGGTGACCGTATTCGAGAAACTCTCTTTAACTGGTTGGCACATTTTTTTGGAGACTTTGAAAGTCTCAAGGGGCTTGATCTTTTTGCTGGTAGCGGTGCTCTGGGCTTTGAACTTGCCAGCCGCGGGGCCGAACACGTCACACTCATTGAAAAAAATCGTGCGATCTACCAAACTCTTTGCAAAAACCGCGACAAACTTCACGCAAGCACATTAAATATCGTCTGTGATGACGCTCTGAGCTTTCTTAGTCGTGACGAGAACTTCTATGACATCATCTTTATTGATCCGCCCTTTGCCCTAAATTTGCACGAGGCCACCATTTTAGTAGCGCTTAAACACCTCTCGACGGGCGGGCTTTTGTACGTGGAAGCTCCTAAAGAATGGCGACCGGAGTGCTTAGACAGGTTAAACTTAGAGATATTACGAGAGTCAAGTGCCGGCAATGTCACTTATCGTCTTGTTAGACCACTTGAGACGGTTAAAGACGATGCGACTTCAGTACCTTGATTTAGTTTCAATTTTTACGTTAGCGACCCAATGCGGTCAGTTTAAAATATGACAACAGCGGTATATGCAGGAACTTTCGATCCGTTTACTCTCGGTCATCAAGACGTGCTTGATCGGGCTCGGCAAATCTTTGATGTAGTAATCGTTGCCGTTGCGGCAGACACCGGGAAGAAAACTTATTTTGACTTTCAAGAGCGGGTTGAGTTAGCTCGCGAGGTTCTCAAAGGTATTGAGGGCGTTGAGGTAATCGGTTTTGAAGGACTTTTAAGTGAGTTTGTGCGCACACACGGAGCCAATGTTCTAATCCGTGGCGTCAGAAATGGTAGCGACTTTGACTATGAAACCCGCATGGCTTGCGTCAATCATGCTTTAAACAGCGGCATTCAGACGATTTTCTTCCCTCCGATTAACGGTACACAGTCCATCTCCGGTTCTTTGGTTCGGGAAATTCATCGTTTAGGCGGCGATGTCTCTGCTTTTGTCGCGCCTTGTGTATGTCGTGCTTTAGAAAAGAAGCGCATGGAAACGACATTATGACCACTCGCTTAGCGGCATTGGATTTAGGCTCCAATAGTTTTCGTCTTGAAATCGGCCGACTCGAAGGTGACGACATCGTTACCGAGGCCTACTTCAAAGAAGGCGTGCGCATTGCTGCCGGCTTGGATGAAAAGGGCGCATTGACAGAACCAACCCAACAAAGAGCACTTGAAACTCTGTCTCGCTTTGCCGAGCAGATTAAAAATTTCCCAACCGATCACGTCAGAGCCGTGGGCACTCAAACACTGCGTGTTGCGACTAATCGTCAGGAGTTTATTAACAAAGCTGCCGATGTACTGGGCTACCCCATTGAAATCATTCCCGGGCAGGAAGAGGCGCGACTTGTATTTTTGGGTTGCTCTCATCGCCTTCCGCCCAGTGCCATGCGACGTTTTGTGGTGGATATCGGAGGTGGTTCAACAGAGTTGATCATCGGTACTCGACATGATGTATCGCGTTGCGAATCGTTTCACGTCGGTTGCGTAGCTCTGATGTTGGAGTATTTCCCTGACGGCATTCTCTCCGAAGAGCGCTTCGAAGAAGCAAAGCTTTGCGCCATGGCCGAACTCAATGAGGCCCGAGCACGCTATGCACCGGAGCTTTGGGATCGCGCCTACGGCTCTTCCGGCACGATGGACGCCGTCTTGGGTATTGCCCGTGCGTTGAATTTGACACTCGAAAATGATTGCTTAACGGCCACCGCATTGAGGGAAATTCGCAAACGCCTCGTGGCTTGGGGGCATGTTGATAACATTGAAATTACCGATCTTCATCATTCTCGCCGAGAAGTCATCGCCGGCGGTTTAGCCGTGCTAGAAGCCGTTTTTGACGTTTTTGATGTCAAAGCCATGCACTTTTCACCCGGTGCCCTGCGGGCAGGCCTTCTTTTTGAGCAATTGGATCGATTGCGCGGTTACGATTTACGTGAAAAAAGCGTTCGTCGACTGTTGGAGGTCAGCGGAATCGATACGGTACGGGCTCACTGTGTCGCAGACTTCGCCCGACAGCTCTTATTGAGCGCCAATAGTATCAGCGGCGAAACCGTTAAACGCCTCACATGGGCGGCGCTATTGCATCAAGCCGGTACCCTCATCAGTCACAATCGCTTCCACAGACTTGGCGCCTACATTGTTGATCATTTTGATCTTCAAGGCTTCAGCCTTCAGGATCGAGACTGGGTCTCATCGCTTGTGCTTGGACATCGAGGGCGCCTGTTTAAAATCCAAAATCGGCTTGAGAACCGTCACTGGCTTTTATCGCTAGCCGCGTTGCGATTGGCTGTACTTTTCTATCATTCGGTCGAAGACGCAAGCATGCCTAAAAGCAAGCTGACAGTGCAAAACCATCGACTGACATTGGAGGTGGCCGACAGCACCTGGTTCGAATCACATCCGCTAACACATTTTCTGCTCAGACAGGAAGTTAAAGCGTGGAAAGCCGTACAATATGAGTTTAACTTGAGAAATATTTAACCGGCACTGGCCAATGTCTGACGCTATCGTATCCCTACAAGAACAACCTTTAGTCGAGCTCGAGCACGTCTTCATCCAATTCGACGACTTGCAAGTGCTTCGCGATGTATCGGTGCAAATTTACCGAGGGGAGTATGTTGTCTTACATGGCGACACAGGTTGTGGTAAATCCACGATTTTGCGCTTAATTGCCGGCCTTCTCAATCCAACCCAAGGCTCCGTGCGTGTTGCAGGCGAAGACGTTCAAGAATTCAACTCCTTGCAACGCCGTTGGCTTAGACGCGCCATCGGGCTAATGATGCAAAATTCGCCTCTGCTTGAAGATCGCAGCATTTTAGAAAACGTGATGCTGCCGGCGTTGGCCGCCGGCGCTTCTACCGAAGAGGCACGCCGTCAAGCATTGGCTGCACTTTCGCGCTGTCATATGTCAGCCCATGCGCACGATATGCCCATTGACCTTTCCTCGGGTCAACGTCAACAAGTGTCGCTTGCTCGTGCCGTGGTCAATCAACCAGTTTTGATTCTTGCCGACGAGCCTGCGGCTCACCTTGATGCCCATAACGCTCAAATGCTCATCGATTTGCTAGGAGAGTTTGCGGCGGCCGGGGTAACGGTCATCGTGGCATCACACTTATTACTTGCACCGTTTGATGTCGCCTATCGCGAAATCAAGTTTGCATCCAACGCGGGGGCACTGCCATGAGTTTCATGTCTTCCCGCACTTGGGCCCTGCAACAAGTTCTGCGCAGCATCCGTAATGCCAAAGGGGTCTTTTTTCTTGCCCTGATGCTGGCCAGCTTCTCGCTGACGATTCCAGTCTTTGTCGCCAGTGTCATTTACGGGCTATATGAGCCCATGCGCGCCGTACCGGTTGCGCCTGAAATCACAGTTTTCACCTACATGGACTTACCCGATGCGCAAATGAATAACTTGCGCGAGCGAATCGGTCGCCATGAACATGTGATGAAAATCACCACGATCGACAAAGAAGATGCTTATAAATCTCTCAATGAAAATTTAGGGATCAAACAAACCAGTAAGGACAAATCCTCCAACCCCTTACCCGACTTGATCATTGTCACGCTCGATACGAATCTTTCGCCTGCTGACATTGAAAAGACCGCTAAAAACATTGAAAAACTCAAGGGCGTCAGTGTCGTTGCCTATGACAGTACCTGGCTGACCAAACTTGATGCCGTCTCTCAAGCCGTCTATAGCCTTGGGGCCATCTTTGCCGCGATCACCTTGATTTTAATTGTCTGCGTGATTACGGCAAGCGTGAAACTGGCCGCCGAAACTCAAAAAACGGAATTACAACTGCTCTACCTTTTTGGAGCTGTTCCGTCTTTTACTGTCAGACCTTACGCCTGGCGAGGCTTTATCACGATGGGACTGGCTGCTGTTATTGCACTCATGCTGTCATCGTTTGCCACGCGATATCTTAATAAGGCTCTTCTAACCGTCGGAGAGCAATACGGGACGGAGCTTTTTATCTCCGGCCTTCCCTGGGAATTCAATGCCGGTTTTATCGGTTTTTGCGCCATGCTCGGCGGATTAATTGCCAGCATCATTACACGCAGAGCCATTGCGAAAATCGAACAGCTCAACTAATATCTGTTCGCTAAAACAAGGCATCCATCATGGCCGATAAAAAGAAAACTCCCACCACTTCGAGCTCCCACGCTTTAGTCCCATACCAAAGTCGTTTGCCTGCCGTTATTCCGAGCCTGGGCAACCTCGATGCGTACATTCAAGCGGCCAATCGTTTCCCGATTCTAACTTATGAAGAAGAGCAAGAGCTCATTGAACGACTTCACAAACACAATGACATGGCAGCCGGCCGTACACTCGTGATGGCGCACCTGAGGCTTGTCATTGCTATTGCCCGATCCTATCTTGGTTATGGGTTGCCGCACGCTGATTTGATTCAAGAGGGCAACATCGGATTACTAAAAGCCATTCGCCACTACGATCCGACCCATGGCGCCCGATTGACAACTTTTGCGGAGTATTGGATTCGCTCGGAAATTCAAGACTACATCATCAAAAACTGGCGCCAGGTGAAATTAGCCACCACCAAAGCACAGCGAAAACTCTTCTTCAACCTTCGTAGCATGCGCGGTGAAAACGCTCTAACGTACTCTCAAGCGAGCAAAATTGCCGATGAACTCGACGTCAAACCTGACGAAGTACTCGAGATGGAGCAACGCATGTATGGCAATGAAACGCCGATCGACTTGCCGGCCGATGCGGATGAGGAAAGTGCTCAAAGCGCTCCTATCCAGTGGCTGTCTTCGACAGAAGATGAACCGACAACCGTGCTAGAGAAAAAAGAAGAAGAGCGGTTGCAACGCGAAGGCATTCGACAGGCGCTGGCGTGCTTGGATGACAGAAGTCGACGAGTGATTCAAGCTCGTTGGCTCAATGAAGACGAAAACGGAAACCTTGTTCCTTTGACACTTCAGGAACTTGCCCAAGAACTCGGTGTGTCTGCCGAGCGTGTCCGACAAATTGAGAAAAACGCACTCATTAAAATGAGAAAGGCGCTGACAGCGCCCGAAGATGACTATGTTTAAGATTGTTTTAGTTGCACCTGAAATCCCGCCTAATACCGGCAATATTATTCGACTGTCGGCAAACACCGGTTGCGAATTGCACCTTGTGGAACCGTTAGGCTTTTCATTGGAAGACAAGCATATGATCCGAGCCGGACTCGACTATCATGAGTACGCAACGGTCAAAATTCACAAAAGTTTTGATGCATTCCTGCAAAGCGAAAAGCCGAACACCGAGCGCATGTTCGCGATGACCACCAAAGGATCACGCCCCTTCGCTCAATGCTGTTTTTTACCCGGAGATTGGTTTATTTTCGGTAGCGAGGGTCATGGGCTTCCCGATGATATTCGCAACAGCTTTGATGAATCGCACCGCATCCGCCTGCCGATGCGACCGAATAATCGGTCGCTGAATTTGTCTAATACTGTTGCGATTACCGTCTATGAAGCTTGGCGGCAAAACGATTATTTAGGTGGCGTTTGATTTTTTCTCGGACGATTCAAAAGCTCGGCGAGATCCCGATCCATGTGCCGCCTGTCTCTTATACACATCTGACGCTGCCGACGATAAGGCTC
>USCE01000020.1 GCA_900553105.1 uncultured Sutterella sp. | reverse complement strand
GAAGGTGGCCGCACGGTCGGTGCCGGCGTTGTTGCCAAGATCATCGAATAATTTTCAAAACCTCGCATTAGTCGAGGTTGAGAAAGGTTAGGGGTATAGCTCAATTGGCAGAGCGACGGTCTCCAAAACCGTAGGTTGAGGGTTCGATTCCTTCTGCCCCTGCCACACTAGATATAGTGTTAGCAAGCCGCGATCGGGTGATCGCGGCTTGGTGTTGTTGGAAACACATAAAGTTTATTACTAAATCGGTTGTTGTTTGTATCCGATACAGAGACAACCTAGAGGAATTATGAGTACACAAAACGCAAATACTGAAGAGAAGTCTTCCGGTCTTGACATTGCTTTGGTGTCTTTGGCTGCTGTTTTGGCCTTGGCCGGTGTCTGCGCTTTCAGTCTTTTGAGCGATCAAACCTTGTTGGTTCGTTTGCTTTCCTTGGTCGGCGGTTTAGTCGGCGCTGTCGTGGTGGCTTGGTTCAGTCCTTCCGGTAAGCGATTCCTTGCTTATGGGCGTGAGTCTTATGATGAATTGACTCGCGTGATTTGGCCGACGCGTAAAGAAACCTTAAGTTCGACCGGTATGGTCATTGCGTTCGTTGTGGTCGTCGCTTTATTTTTGTTCTTGGTCGATTTGATCATCGAATGGGGCTTGTACGACGTTCTGTTGAAGATGAGCCTCTGATAAGGAGTAACAGATGAGCGAAATGCAAGAACAACAACCCGTTGCTCCGAAGATGCGTTGGTATGTTGTGCACGTGTATTCCGGTATGGAAAAGAGTGTGCAACGCGCATTGGTGGAACGCATCGGACGTTGTCCGTTTCCGGAACAATTCGGTGAAGTGTTAGTGCCCACTGAAGAAGTGGTTGAAACTCGCAATAATCGTCGTTATGTGAGTGAACGCCGCATGTATGCCGGTTATGTTCTCGTTCACATGGTCATGAACGATGACACGTGGCACCTCGTCAAGAGCACACCGCGCGTAACGGGTTTTTTAGGTGGCAATCGTCCGGCTCCTTTGGCCGATCATGAAATTGCTGCTATTTTACAAACGCAAGAGGCTACGGCTGAGAAACCGCGTCCTAAGATCAGTTTTGAAGTGGGTGAAACGGTTCGTTTGAAGGAAGGCGCTTTTGCCGACTTCAATGGTCGTATTGAAGAAGTCGACTACGATCGCTCTCGCTTGTGTGTGACCGTAGAAATTTTCGGTCGAGAAACACCGGTAGATATCTCGTTCTCGGGTGTTGAAAAGATTTAAAATTCAGCGCGATAGTCATCGTATTTGCAATTTTGGAAAAACGATGGCATAATCGCGCTCTTTCTTACTTAAATTTAACACTAGGGAGCCTGCGCGAAAATTTTCGCAACGGCGCTAGAACCTAAAAAGGAAACCTCAAATGGCTAAGAAGATTGTCGGCTATATCAAGCTGCAAGTTCCGGCCGGCAAGGCTAACCCCTCGCCTCCGATCGGTCCCGCTCTCGGTCAGCGCGGCCTCAACATCATGGAATTCTGTAAGGCTTTCAATGCCCGTACGCAAGGCATTGAACCTGGTCTTCCCATTCCTGTGGTGATTACCGCTTACGCTGATAAGAGTTTCACCTTCATTATGAAGACCCCTCCGGCTACGATTTTGATCAAGAAAGCCGCGAAGATTCAAAAGGGTTCTTCTCGTCCGCATACGGATAAGGTCGGTAAGATCACGCGTGCTCAAGCCGAAGAAATCGCTAAGACGAAGATGCCGGATTTGACGGCTGCCGATATGGACGCTGCTGTTCGTACGATCGCTGGTAGCGCACGTTCGATGGGTATCACCGTGGAGGGTCTCTAATATGGCTAAGTTGACCAAGCGTATGAAGGCCGTCCGCGCCAAAGTTGAAGCGCAAAAATTGTATCCTGTGGCTGAAGCCTTGGCGTTGATCAAGGAAACGGCCAATGCCAAGTTCGACGAATCCGTTGATGTGGCTATTCAATTGGGTATTGATCCCCGTAAGTCTGACCAAGCTGTTCGTGGCGCTGCTGTGTTGCCTGAAGGTACGGGTAAGATGGTCCGCGTAGCTGTGTTCGCTCAAGGCGACAAGGCTGAAGAAGCCAAGGCTGCTGGTGCTGATGTTGTCGGTTTTGATGACTTGGCCGCTACCGTCAAGGCTGGTCAATTGGACTTTGACGTGGTGATCGCCTCTCCCGATGCTATGCGTATTGTCGGTCAATTGGGTAAGATCCTCGGTCCGCGCGGCTTGATGCCGAATCCGAAGGTCGGTACGGTGACGCCGAACGTGGCTGAAGCTGTCAAGAATGCCAAGGCCGGTCAAGTGCAATTCCGTGCTGATAAGGCCGGTATTATTCACGCCTCCATTGGTCGTGCCTCCTTTGAAGCTGCTCGCTTGGAAACGAACTTGAAGGCGTTGGTGGAAGCTTTGGTTAAGGCCAAGCCCGCTTCCTCCAAGGGTCAATACTTCCGCAAGGTGTCCGTCTCTTCGACGATGGGTATCGGTGTTCGTGTTGACGTGGCTACTGTTGCCTAATTAATAAATACCCGCACGGCAAGATTTGAATAAACTTGCCGCGCAAAAGAGGTCGTGAGGCCTCGAGGGCTTTGGGTGGGGAAGCTTGCTTCCCCGCTGTCAAAGACCGCTGGAAATTCAGATGTTTAAATAAAATAAGTAAGCAGCTGAATTTTAATAGTCTTGGGCGGTGAGAGCCGCTGACAAGATATCCAGCGCAGACGGCTACCGAAGAGAGAAAATTTCGTTTGAGTGTGTCCTAAATGGGCATGGCAAACGGAGACTCTCGGAGAGTTGCCGGTTATTTGTAAACCGGTGCCGAAATTGTTTTCGGTACCTCTGAGTGGAGCCAGACCGTGGGTCTTAATCGTCAAGATAAAGCGGCAGTTATCGAAGAAGTCAGCGGCATTGTTGCCGGTGCCGGTTCGATCGTTATTGCCGAATACCGTGGGCTGAGCGTTCAAGCGGTCACTGAATTGCGTGCAAATGCTCGCAAGGAAGGTGTCCAATTGCGCGTGCTGAAAAACACTCTTGTGCGTCGTGCCGTCACCGGTACTCCGTTCGAAGGCTTGTCCGACAAGTTTGTCGGTCCGCTCGTGTACGGTTTCTCGGCTGATCCGGTTGCCGCCGCCAAAGTGTTGGTCTCCTTTGCCAAGAAAAACGACAAGCTCGTTATCAAGGGTGGTGCAATGCCTGACAACGTCCTCGACGTTGCCGGTGTTGAACAACTCGCCACGATGCCGAGCCGCGAAGAATTGTTGGCTAAGTTGATGGCCACGATGAACGAACCGATCGCTAAGTTCGTCCGCACGCTCAATGAAGTGCCTGCACGCATGGTGCGTACAGTTGCTGCTGTTCGTGATGCCAAGGAAAAGGCTGCTGCCTAACCTAATTTTTATTAACAAACGAAATTTTTAATTGGAGTCATAAAATGGCCCTTACCAAAGAAGAAATCCTCGACGCAATCGCGTCCATGACTGTTCTCGAAGTTTCCGAACTCATCAAGATGATGGAAGAAAAGTTCGGTGTTTCCGCTGCTGCCGCTGCTGTTGCTGTGGCTGCTCCGGCTGCTGGTGGTGCTGCCGCTGCTGCTGAAGAAAAGACGGAATTCGACGTGGTTCTCGCTGAAGTCGGTTCTAACAAGATCGCTGTTATTAAGGCTGTCCGTGAATTGACCGGCTTGGGCTTGAAGGAAGCCAAGGACATGGTTGAAGGCGCTCCGAAGGCTGTTAAGGAAGCTTTGCCGAAGGCTGATGCTGAAGAAGCCAAGAAGAAGCTCGAAGCTGCTGGCGCTAAGGTTGAACTCAAGTAATTCTTGCCGTTCATCTGAAAATCGGGCAATATTAGAAGATATTGCCCACAAAGTCCTCCAGGAGGACTTTGAACTGAGTTGCTGATCAAGAATTCAGTTCTAAGTCTTCTGAGTGAGCAGCAAAATAGAACCGACTGAAAAATTCACATTCTGATGTGCCGCTCGGGTATTGAAAAGTACCCGTGGCGGCTTTTGGCGTCTATTTTTGTCTCTCACGAGGCTGAAACCTTTTTTTCATCAATCTCACGTCGAACGGAGTCTTCATGTCGTACTCGTTCACTGAAAAGAAGCGCATTCGAAAGAGTTTCGCAACTCGTCCGAGTGTTCTCGCAGTGCCTTCCCTGTTGGAAATGCAACTTCGGTCTTACAGCGAGTTTTTGCAAGCCGATGTTGCCTCCGCCGATCGTAACCCCAATTTCGGTTTGCAATCGGCTTTTACGTCTATTTTTCCGATTTCCAGCCACAACGGTTTGGCTCGTCTTGTCTTCGAAAGCTACTCACTCGAAGAGCCGACCTTTGATGTGGCTGAATGCCAATTGCGCGGCCTGACGTATTCCAGCCGTCTACGCGCACGCATTCGTTTGGAGATCATCGATCGCGATGATCCGGAAAAGAAGCGTATTAAAGAAATTCGCGAAAACGATGTCTACATGGGCGAAATTCCGCTCATGACTGAAAAGGCCTCGTTTATTATCAACGGTTCTGAACGCGTGATCGTGAGCCAATTGCACCGTTCTCCGGGCTTGTTCTTCGAGCATGATAAGGGCAAGACTCATAGTTCGGGTAAATTGCTTTTTTCTTCGCGCATGATTCCTTATCGCGGATCTTGGCTTGACTTTGAATTCGATGCCAAGGATATCGTGTATTTCCGCGTTGACCGTCGTCGAAAGATGCCCGCCACGATTCTTTTGAAGGCTTTGGGCATGACGAGCGAAGAAATCCTCGCTACGTTCTTTGATTTTGATACATTCAAGCTCTACGCCGAAGGCGCCGCCATGACGCTCGTGCCGGAACGTTTGAAGGGTGAAATTGCCCGCTTTGACATCAAGAATGCCGAAGGCGACGTTATCGTTCAAAAGGACAAGCGTATTACGGCTCGCCATATCCGCCAATTAGCAGATATGAAGACCGTGCGTGTTCCCGAAGATTTCTTAATCGGTCGCGTGCTTGCCAAGAGCATTTGGGATGAAGAAACCGGTGAAGTCATTGCTAATGCCAATGACGAAATCACTGAAGAACTTCTTGCTCAACTTCGCGCTCAAAAGGTTAAGTCGTTTGAAACGATTTACACTAACGAGCTTGATCATGGCAGCTACATCGCCGATACGTTGCGCTTGGATGATACGCCCGACCAAATGGCTGCTCGTGTTGCCATCTATCGCATGATGCGTCCGGGTGAACCGCCCACGGAAGATGCTGTTGAAGCATTGATGAACCGTTTGTTCTTCAATGAAGAAACGTATGACTTGTCTCGCGTAGGCCGCATGAAGGTCAACGCTCGTTTGGGTCGTCCCGACAGTGAAGGCCCGTCCGTTTTGACCAATGAAGACATCATTGAAACGGTTAAGACGTTGGTTGAATTGCGTAACGGCCGCGGTGAAGTGGACGATATCGACCACTTGGGTAACCGTCGTGTGCGTTGTGTAGGTGAATTAGCTGAAAACCAATTCCGTAGCGGCTTGGTGCGTGTGGAACGTGCTGTACGTGAACGTTTGGCTCAAGCCGAAAGCGACAATCTCACGCCGCAAGATTTGATCAACAGTAAGCCTATCTCGGCCGCTATTCGTGAATTCTTTGGTTCGAGCCAATTGAGCCAATTCATGGATCAAACCAACCCATTGAGTGAAATTACCCACAAGCGTCGTATTTCTGCTTTGGGCCCGGGTGGCTTGACACGTGAGCGTGCTGGCTTTGAAGGGCGCGACGTGCACCCGACTCACTACGGTCGTTTGTGTCCGATTGAAACGCCTGAAGGTCCGAACATCGGTTTGATCAACTCGTTGGCACTCTACGCTCGTTTGAACGAATACGGCTTCCTTGAAACGCCGTACCGTAAAGTGATTGACTGCAAGGTGACCGATACGATCGAATACCTCTCCGCTATCGAAGAAGGTAAGTATGTGATCTGTCAGGCCAACTCCGAATTGGACGACAACGGTCGCTTGACGCAAGAATTGGTGAGCGCTCGTGAAAATGGTGAAACCGTGTTGGTCTCGCCCGAACGCGTTCAATACATGGACGTGGCTCCGTTGCAAATTGTCTCGGCGGCGGCTTCCTTGATTCCGTTCTTGGAACACGACGACGCCAACCGTGCATTGATGGGTTCGAACATGCAACGTCAAGGTGTGCCTTGCTTGCGTCCTGAAAAACCTGTTGTGGGTACCGGTGTTGAACGTACGGTGGCAGTGGACTCCAAGACTGCCGTTCAAGCCAAGCGCGGCGGTGTGGTGGATTATGTCGATGCCAACCGAATCGTGATTCGTGTCAACGATGAAGAAAATGTGCCGGGCGAAGTTGGCGTGGATATCTACAACTTGCAAAAGTTCACGCGTTCAAACCAAAGCACGAACATTAATCAACGTCCGATCGTCTCTCGCGGTGACGTTGTTGCTCGTGGTGACGTATTGGCCGACGGTGCTTCGACAGATATGGGCGAACTCGCTCTCGGTCAAAATATGTTGATCGCCTTTATGCCGTGGAACGGTTACAACTATGAAGACTCGGTGTTGATCAGCGAACGCGTGGTGGCCGATGACCGCTACACGTCCATCCACATCGAAGAATTGTCGGTTGTGGCTCGTGACACGAAGTTGGGTGCCGAAGAAATTACGAGCGATATCTCGAATTTGTCGGAAAACCAATTGGCTCGCTTGGACGACTGCGGCATTGTTCAAATCGGTGCTGAAGTGAAGGCCGGTGATGTTTTGGTTGGTAAAGTGACGCCGAAGGGCGAAACACAATTAACGCCTGAAGAAAAATTGTTGCGCGTCATCTTCGGTGAAAAGGCAAGCGATGTGAAGGACACGTCCTTGCGCGTGCCGAGTGGCATGACCGGTACCGTGATTGACGTTCAAGTCTTCACGCGAGAAGGCATTGAACGTGATGCCCGTGCTAATGCCATTATTGATGAAGCCTTAAAGCGCTATCGTCAAGAATTGGATGAAAAATTGCGCATTGTTGAAGCCGACGCTTTTGCCCGTTTAGCTCGTCAACTCGAAGGCAAGAACGCGGAAGGTGGTCCGAAGGATCTCAAGAAGGGCGTATTAACACAGGCTTACTTGGCTTCCTTGAAGGGCTTTGAAGTGTTTGATTTGCGTATGGCTGATGAGCAAGACCAAAAATTGCTCGAAGACTTGCGTGCTCAACTCGATGGCAAGCGCCTCGAATTTGATCGAGCTTTTGAAATCAAGCGCAAGAAGCTCACCCAAGGCGACGAATTGCCGCCGGGCGTGCTCAAGATGGTCAAAGTCTACATTGCTGAAAAGCGCCGTTTGCAACCTGGTGATAAGATGGCCGGTCGTCACGGTAACAAGGGTGTGGTCTCCAAGATCTGCCCGGTGGAAGATATGCCGTACATGGCCGATGGTCGCCCCGCCGATGTGGTGTTGAACCCCTTGGGTGTGCCTTCTCGTATGAACATCGGTCAGGTATTGGAAGTGCACTTGGGTTGGGCTGCTAAGGGCTTGGGCTGGCGCATCGGCGAAATGCTCAAGAGCTGCCAAGTGGCTCAAATGCGTGCTTTCTTGGAAAAGATCTACAACGACACCGGCAAGAAGGAAGATTTGGCCAGTCTCACCGATGAAGAAGTGATGCGCTTAGCTGAAAATCTTCAAAATGGCGTACCGTTTGCAACGCCCGTGTTTGATGGGGCAAGTGAAGAGCAAATCAGCAAGATGCTCGATCTTGCATTCCCTGATGATGTGGCCAAGCGTTTGCAATTGACGCCCTCGAAGACACAAACCGTGCTTTATGACGGTCGCACCGGTGAGGCATTTGACCGTCCTGTAACGGTGGGTTACATGCACTTCTTGAAGTTGCACCACTTGGTTGACGACAAGATGCATGCTCGCTCTACGGGGCCGTACTCGCTCGTGACGCAACAACCGTTGGGCGGTAAGGCTCAATTCGGTGGTCAACGCTTCGGTGAAATGGAAGTGTGGGCTCTGGAAGCTTACGGTGCTTCTTACGTGTTGCAAGAAATGCTCACGGTCAAGTCTGACGATGTCAACGGTCGTACGAAGGTTTACGAAAACATCGTCAAGGGCGAACACGTGCTCGAAGCCGGAATGCCGGAATCGTTCAACGTGTTGGTGAAGGAAATCCGGTCGTTGGGTATTGACATCGACCTCGAACGTAACTAAGGACAGAACAGATATGAATCCGCTTATCGATCTGTTTAAGCAATTTAATCAGGACGATCACTTCGATGCGATCAAGATCGGTCTTGCATCGCCCGAAAAGATCCGTTCGTGGTCTTACGGTGAAGTGAAAAAGCCCGAGACCATCAACTATCGTACCTTCAAGCCCGAACGTGACGGCTTGTTCTGTGCCAAGATTTTCGGCCCGGTTAAGGACTACGAATGCTTGTGCGGCAAGTACAAGCGACTGAAGCACCGCGGTGTTGTGTGCGAAAAGTGTGGTGTAGAAGTCACGCTCTCAAAAGTGCGCCGTGAACGCATGGGCCATATCGAGCTTGCCAGTCCCGTGGCTCACATTTGGTTCTTGAAGAGCCTGCCGAGCCGTATGGGCATGGTACTCGATATTCCGTTGCGTGATATTGAACGTGTGCTGTACTTCGAAGCCTACTGCGTAGTTGATCCCGGTATGACCGATTTGCATCGCGGTCAGTTGCTTACTGAAGACGAATATTTGGAAAAAGTCGAGCAATATGGCTCTGACTTTAAGGCCATGATGGGCGCGGAAGCTATCCGCGAAATGTTGCGCACGATCGACGTTGACTATGCTGTGGAACAATTGCGCAAGGAATTGGAAGACACGTCTTCAGATGCCAAGATTAAGAAGTTTTCCAAGCGCTTGAAAGTGCTCGAAGGCTTCCAACGCTCCGGGGTGAAGCCCGAATGGATGGTGATGGAAGTCTTGCCGGTGTTACCGCCTGACTTGCGTCCGCTCGTTCCGCTTGACGGCGGTCGTTTTGCTACGTCTGACTTGAACGATCTTTATCGTCGTGTCATTAACCGTAACAATCGTCTGAAGCGTTTGTTGGAACTGAAGGCCCCGGACATCATCATTCGCAACGAAAAGCGCATGTTGCAAGAAGCTGTTGACAGCCTTTTGGATAATGGTCGTCGCGGCAAGGCCATGACCGGTCCTTCCAAGCGTCCATTGAAGTCCTTGGCTGACATGATCAAGGGTAAGAGCGGCCGTTTCCGTCAAAACCTTTTGGGTAAGCGCGTGGACTACTCTGGCCGTTCCGTAATTACGGTCGGTCCTTACTTGCGTCTGCACCAGTGTGGTTTGCCGAAGTTAATGGCATTGGAACTCTTCAAGCCCTTCATTTTCAATAAGCTTGAACGTCGCGGTTTGGCCATGACCATCAAGGCCGCCAAGAAGATGGTCGATAACCAAGAGCCCGTAGTATGGGATATCTTGGAAGAGGTGATTTATGAGCATCCTGTGATGCTTAACCGTGCTCCGACCTTGCACCGCTTGGGTATTCAAGCATTTGAGCCGAAGTTGATTGAAGGTAAGGCCATTCAATTGCATCCGCTTGTTTGCGCAGCCTTTAACGCTGACTTCGACGGAGACCAAATGGCCGTACACGTGCCGTTATCTTTGGAAGCGCAGTTGGAAGCTCGTTCTTTGATGATGGCCTCCAACAACGTGCTCTTCCCAGCTAACGGTGATCCGTCTATTGTGCCGTCTCAAGACATGGTGCTCGGTTTGTACTACTCTACTCGTGAGCGCATCAACGCCAAGGGCGAAGGGATGTTCTTTGCCGACGTAGCTGAAGTTCGTCGCGCTTTAGACAGCAAACAAATCGAGCTTCAAACACGTTGCACGGTGCGCATCAAAGAGTACAGCGTCGATAAAGTAACGGGTGAGAAGACCGAAAAGATCGTGCGTTATGAAACGACTGCCGGTCGTGCACTTTTGTCGGAAATTCTGCCTGAAGGCATGAGTTTTTCAGAACTTAACCGCACGCTCAAGAAGAAAGAAATTGCTCGTTTGATCAATACTTGTTTCCGCAAGTGCGGTTTGCGTGCCACGGTGCTGTTTGCCGACCGCTTGAAGGATCGCGGTTATGCATTGGCTACGAGCGGCGGGCTGTCGATTTGTATCGGCGACATGTCGGTTCCGGCCAAAAAGAGCGAGTTAGTGAGCGCTGCTGAAAATGAAGTGAAGGAAATCGAAGCTCAATACGCTTCGGGTCTTGTCACGCAAGGTGAACGCTACAACAAGGTGGTGGACATTTGGGGGCGTACGTCCGATCAAGTCGGTAAGGTGATGATGCAAGAGCTTTCAACCGAACCGGTAATTGACCGTCATGGCAATAAGACGACTCAAGAGTCCTTTAACTCCATTTACATGATGGCTGACTCCGGTGCTCGTGGTTCTGCTGCACAGATTCGTCAGTTGGCTGGTATGCGTGGTTTGATGGCAAAACCTGACGGCTCCATTATTGAAACGCCGATTACGGCAAACTTCCGTGAAGGTCTGAATGTTTTGCAATACTTTATTTCGACCCACGGTGCCCGTAAGGGTTTGGCCGATACGGCTTTGAAGACGGCAAACTCCGGTTACCTGACTCGTCGTTTGGTTGACGTGACGCAAGACTTGGTGGTGACCGAAGATGATTGCGGCACGAAGCGCGGTGTTGTCATGAAGGCTTTGGTTGAAGGTGGTGACGTTATTCAATCCTTGCGCGATCGCATCCTTGGTCGTGTGACGAGCGTTGAAGTGGCCGATCCGGAAACCGGCGAAGTGTTGATCGAAGCCGGTCACATGTTGACCGAAGATGATTGTGACTTGATCGAAAAGAAGGGCATCGATGAAGTGACGGTGCGTACGCCCTTGACCTGCGAAACCCGTTACGGTTTGTGTGCCAAGTGCTACGGTCGAGATTTGGGGCGCGGCTCTTTGGTCAACGTCGGCGAAGCCGTGGGTGTGATTGCTGCTCAATCCATCGGTGAACCGGGTACACAGTTGACGATGCGTACGTTCCACATCGGTGGTGCTGCCAGCCGCGCTGCAGTGGCTTCTTCCGTGGAAGCTAAGTCGAGCGGTCTAGTGAGCTACTCGAGCGCCATGCGTTATGTGACGAGTGCCAAAGGTGACTTGGTGGTGATTTCTCGCTCCGGCGAAATTATCATTAGCGATAATGGTCGCGAACGCGAACGCCATAAGGTGCCATACGGTGCTACGTTGTTGGCACAACCGGATCAACAAGTCAAGGCTGGTGCTCAGTTGGCTAACTGGGATCCGATGACTCGTCCGATTATTTCCGAATACGGTGGTACGGTTCAATTCGAAGGCGTGATCGATAATGTGACTGTCATGAGCCAAACCGATGAAGTGACAGGCTTGTCGAGCTTGGTGGTGATTGACCCGAAACGTTCGGGTTCTACTACCACCAAGGGTAAGAAGGGTACGACGCAAACGTTGCGTCCTGCCGTGCGCTTGCTCGATGAAAACGGCAACGAAGTGAAGATTCCTGGTACGGATCACCGAGTGACGATTCAATTACCGGTTGGTGCTTTGATTGTGGTTCGCGACGGTCAAAAGATTGGTCGTGGCGAAGTGCTTGCTCGTATTCCAGTTGAAACGCAAAAGACGCGTGACATTACGGGCGGTCTGCCGCGTGTGGCAGAGCTCTTTGAAGCTCGCTCGCCGAAGGACGCCGGTATGCTCGCTGAAGTGACGGGTACGGTCACGTTCGGTAAAGAAACGAAGGGTAAACAACGCCTCGTGATCACCGACAACGAAGGTCAAGACCACGAATTCTTGATCTCCAAAGATAAAAGCGTGCTCGTTCATGACGGTCAAGTGGTTCAAAAGGGTGAAGAAATTGTGGACGGTCCAGCCGATCCGCATGATATCTTGCGCTTGCTAGGTATTGAAGCCCTGGCCCGCTACGTTGTCGATGAAGTGCAAGACGTTTATCGTTTGCAAGGTGTGAAGATTAATGATAAGCACATCGAAGTGATCGTGCGTCAAATGTTGCGCCGCGTACGAATTACCGATCCTGGTGATACGCGCTTTATCCGCGACGAACAGGTCGAACGCTCTGAAATGTTGGACGAAAACGATCGTGTGACGGCCCAAGGTAAGCGCCCGGCTATGTACGAAAACGTTCTTCTCGGTATTACGAAGGCTAGCTTGTCGACGGATTCTTTCATTTCGGCAGCATCCTTCCAAGAAACCACTCGCGTGCTCACCGAAGCTGCCATTATGGGCAAGAAGGATGATTTGCGCGGCTTGAAGGAAAACGTGATTGTCGGTCGCTTGATCCCCGCCGGTACGGGTTTGGCTTATCACAAAGCTGTGAAGGTTAATGAAAAGAGCGAAGCCGAAGGTGCCATGGCTGACTTTGTTGCCGGTTTTGATACCGGTGCTGGAGTCGAAGAGGCTGTTGTCGGCGAAGTGACGACCGAATCTGCGATTGAATCGGTGGCTGAACCAAAAGACGAATAACAGTTTCGTCTGAAAACCGATCAAGTCAAGGGGAGCAGTGATGCTCCCCTTGGCGTTGTAGCGGGTATGGCAACGAGAGAGTGTTGCGACCCGCCTTAATAGATGAAATTTCTCTTAAGGTCTTGACAATAAGAGAAAAAAATACGATACTCTCAGCCTCTCGGGAAAAATCTCAAGAGCAGATGCTTTCATCGGCATGCTTACATGTCGGCGAAGGCTCTTTTGTGCTTCAAGCAAGAAGCGTTATTAAAACCAGCAATTCGGTCTTCCATGCGAGAGCCTGGTTGACGAATTTTTAATACGGACTTTTATGCCTACCATTAATCAATTAGTGCGTAAGCCCCGTGTGCTCACGCATGACAAAAGCAAGAGCCCCGCGCTGAAGAACTGCCCGCAAAAACGCGGCGTTTGCACGCGCGTGTACCTGTCTCTTATACACATCTCCGAGCCCACG
>USCE01000019.1 GCA_900553105.1 uncultured Sutterella sp. | reverse complement strand
GATGTGTATAAGAGACAGTTCTGCGACAGTGTATTTCCAGCAAAACTTTGTCAAAGAAGCTGCTCCGAGCCCCAATTGCAGAATATGCTCAGGCTTCGGGTAGAATAACGCACAGGCCATCATTTGCTTCGGATACTCGAGCACCAACTGAAAGGGTTGATGAACTTTCATCGCGCCCTGTATCCAAGGTGATCCGAAATGCAGATAACGAAAACCATCACTTTCAGAAAAAAAGAGATCACTGGCAGGGTCTTTTTTGTGTTTTGCGTAACTCATTAGAAAAACTCAAGATTGTCCCAATGCCAGTATTTTAGCCGCATTCCAACTTTCGCTCGCTTGATTTATATCAGATAAAAGATAGCTACTTTTACTTAGAATAGGCCGCTTTCTATAAAAACTCCCTAACAATTCGAAAGGACCAAAAGTGGCTTCTAAAAACCACCTTCTAGCCCTAAGTACGTTGCTGCTTTTAAATTCAGCAGCCAACGCCTCTTCTTACCACGAAATCACATTCAGTGATCAACATCATGAAACCCTTTACGGTTATGAAGATTTCCTTGTGTTACACGAGGTTTTCAACAAAGACACCGTGCTTCAGACCGCCTCTCCGACAATATTTATGGCACAAGGACCAAATCAATCAACTGCCCTCTCACAACTGCACCACTCGAGCCATTTCTTACCCGAAAATTTCAGTCATTTCTCACTGATTGAAGTCAATAATGACTCTGAGCACAAAAAACGTTTTGACTTTAACGGCAATGTTTCGATTAACACTCAAACCGAAGACATCAATAGCGTTTCGATTTTCTACTTGGCAAATGTCGCCAATATCGGCTCAAAAAATAAATCGCTTACGATTGATGTCTTAAGCCGCTACTTTTCACACTCCAATGCAGCGACCCTTTACGGGCTACAAATCGACAGCAGCTCATTAAGCGATGAAACATTGCCCGGTCTTATTGCCATAACGGCTCACTTAGAAACCGACCAAGAAGAAGGGCAAGTCTGCGCTCTTTCTTTATCAGGATCTGAAATGAAATACTCCGGCCATTTGCAATTAAAAGCCAGCCAAACCATTGCGCAAAGACCTGAAAATATCGACAAACTCAACCAAACCTTAGCCCTTAATTTAGAAAACTCTATCTTTGAGTATCGTAGCGTCGGCCAAACGCTCATTGAAGGAGACATTGCACTTTACGATGGTTCTCAACTGAATCTTGTTCTTGACAATAACCAGGCCATTTTCATCGGTCGAATTTATAACAACGATACAAGTAATGCATCAACATCCATCGTTGAAGTGCGTAACGGTGCCCAATGGCAAACCCGAGGGCAACAGCAACTTAATCAGCTCGTTTGGGGCAAAGGGGGAATTGTTGAAGTTTCAACTGAAGGCCCGGTTTCGTTAAATAGCGAAAATTTGGGCAACACGGTTGAAATTGAAAACGGCGCCATTTTACGAGTTTTTCTAACAGACGATGACATTAATAACACCAACGCCGATCAATTTAAATTAAAGCTCGGAGACGCATTAGCGAAAGGCGATGACAATGCCCAAATCGCTGTACAAATCCGCGATTTACGAAGTGATAAAAGCGATCTTGATAATCTCGCTATCGGTCTAGTCGGCACTGACGGAGGTACTTTTTCGGGTATTCATGCATTGGCAGAACCTCACCGCTACGAAAATGCCTTAGGCGAATTTGAAACAACAGCACAAATCGGTCTTAGTGATACACAAATCGACGGCAGTCACGGTCTATTTATCACGGCCATTGAAACAACCCGCTTAGGTCCTTCGAGTCTTGTCAAAAACATGCTCGACTACGCCTCTTTTGAGCAAATTCGTCATGAGCAGGCGGGCTTTAACACCTTTTCGCTTCTTGCCGAAAGACTCGCCAACAAACCTCAACGCGGTCTTTGGGTTGATATCGCTCATCGAGAAACGGAACTCAACCTTGCCCATCGTACTCGAGAAAGCGAATTTGATACTCAAACACTCACAATCGGTTACGACCGGTCTTGGGAAACAAAATGGCTCAATGAAGCCTTTTACGGAGGCTGGGTATCCATGGCCAAAAACAATTGGCAAGAAACTCAAGCGTCAGCAGATGCCGACAATGTTTCTGCGGCTCTTTATGCAGGCGGTAACACCGATGACGGTTATCGCATCATTGTGCAGGCGCACTATACGCACGCATCCTCAAGTATTGAAACAGCCGCCATACTCGATAAAGTCAGCACCACGCTCGACTACGACATCGATACGGGTAGCTACGGCTTAGGACTTTTTGTCGGCTTGGGACAAAACAATTGGGGCGATTTCTATCTCGAGCCTTACATGGCAGGCTACACTTATTGGCTTGACAGCTACGACACGCAGGCCGAGTCCGGCATTGCCTTTGAATCAGAAAAAATACACCAATCGCTAGCTGTATTAGGTGTTCAAACGGGTTGGCGGACGCAATCTTTAACGCTTGCCGCTCATGCAAGTTGGATTCATCGATTCGGTCAATCTGCCCGATTCACAGGCTCGGATCACGGCCGCGCCGAGCACTTTGAAACCGAAGATCTTCAAGAATCCTGGGGCTTACTGGGAGCACAAGCCGATTGGCGCTATAAGGAGCATCTTCATTTAAAACTTCGCGGCTCGGTGGGCATTTCCGAAGTGGTAAAGCCTCAATACGAAATAGGCGCTCAAGCACACTATTTCTTCTAATTGTCTAACGTCCTAACGCCAAGGGCGCCTTTTCAGGCGCCCTTGGTTGCAATTAAAACTCAAGTTCTACAACAAAGACAGCGTATCGCCAGGCTCGGTATCATCGGGTGCTGAGCCTTCAGCATCATCCACCTGTCCGTCATCCTTTGGCTGCAAGGGTTGCAATGACAATGCCTTCCAACGAATATCAAGCTGTTTACCCTTACGAGCGCGATGACCAGTGTGATACTCCAACAAGGCTTTCTTGACGACTTGTTCGCGTTCTTTAGCGCCACGACCGATACCTTGCACCAGAACACCCGTTGCATTGATCGGTTTTGCCGCTAAGAGCGTTTCGCCCAAATTCAAGTCCATCAGGCATACCCCCTTACCTCCACCGGGTAGCAAACGGACTTCGTCTAACCCATAGATCAGCAGTCGTCCTTGTTCGGACAAACATGCCAACATCGTTTGATTGTCACCAACTACTTCCGGCATAAGCACATTGGCCGAATCACTCGATAAGCGCAAGAAGTTCTTCCCGGCGCGAACGCGTGCTAACAAGTCCTTAAACTGGCAGACAAAACCCATGCCGTCACTTGCGGCCATTACAATCTTTGCGTCAGGCTTGGCAACGCAGTAACCGATTAAATGAGTCCCCTTTTCCAGGTCGATGAAACTGTTAATCGGCAATCCGTCCCCACGTGCGCTCGGCAGATCCGCAACATCAATCGTATAGACGCGGCCGGTGTTGCTGACTGCGACCATTTGATCCGTTGTACGGCATTCAAAGGCTTGGAAGAATGCATCGCCCATTTTGTAGTTCATGATCGTGGCATCGTGGCCGTGACCAGTGCGAGAACGCACAAAGCCCTTTTGACTGATAACCACTGTCACCGGCTCATCGAGCACCGTAGCCGTCATTTCTGCGCGACTAGCTTCTTCAATCAATGTACGACGATCGTCGCCGAACTCAGCCGCATCAGCTGCGATCTCTTTGGCAATTAAATTACTCAAGAGCTTGTCGGAACTCAGTAATCGTTCTAACGAGTTCTTTGTCTTATTGAGTTCTGCTAACTCCGCCTCAATCTTGATTCCCACCATGCGCGCCAATTGGCGTAAGCGGATTTCCAAGATGTCTTCAACTTGTACTTCTGAGAGCGGGAATCGGGTCAATAGTGCCTGCTTGGGATCGTCCGCATCACGGATGATGGCAATCACTTCATCCAAATTCAGATAAACAAGATGACGACCTTCGAGAATATGGATACGCTCGTTAGTTTTTTGCAATCTGAATTGCGTACGGCGGCGTACCGTGATCATGCGGAATGCTACCCACTCGCGCAGAATTTCCGGTAAGGATTTTTGACGGGGCTTACCGTCAGAACCCACCATTACGAGGTTAATGGAAACATTGCCTTCCAAACTGGTTTGAGCCAAGAGAGCATTGACAAACTCATGACGATCCACGTTTTTCGTCTTGGGCTCAAACACCAACCGCGTCGGCGTTTCCTTGTCACTTTCATCTCGCACCGTATCCAAAAGTGCCAACATGGCCGCTTTGGCTTGTTGCTGCTCTGCCGTCAAGGCCTTTTTACCGGGACGAACTTTTGGATTGGTAATCTCACCCACTTCGTTTAAAACACGCTGAGCCGACGTATTAGGTGGCAATTCCGTCACAATCAAGCGCCAATGCCCGCGTTGCATTTCTTCAAACGTGTAGCGGGCGCGCACCTTAATGGAACCGCGGCCGCTTGTGTAAGCATCACGAATATCGACCGCCTTGCTGATGATTTGACCCCCCATAGGGAAATCAGGTGCTGGCAATGCAGTCAAAATCTCATCATCGCTTGCTTGCGGATTGTCCAAAATCATTAGACAAGCTGCGGCCACTTCACGAATATTGTGCGGAGGAATCTCGGTTGCCATGCCCACGGCAATACCGCTTGAGCCGTTTAGTAATACAAAAGGCAGACGGGCGGGTAACATTTGCGGTTCTTCAAACGCTCCGTCGTAGTTGGGCATAAAGTCAACCGTTCCCTCGTCGATTTCTTCGAGCAGCAAACGGGAAATTTTCGTCAGTCGTGCTTCGGTGTAACGCATAGCAGCAGCACCGTCACCGTCTCGGCTACCGAAGTTACCTTGACCGAGAACAAGCGGATAGCGCATGTTAAAGTCTTGCGCCATGCGCACCATGGCATCGTAGGCAGCAGTATCACCGTGCGGGTGGAATTTACCGAGTACATCACCGACCACACGAGCGCTTTTCACCGTCTTGGCTTCTTGGCGATCGAGCCCCATCTGGTGCATTGCGTAAAGAATTCGGCGTTGGACAGGCTTTTGACCATCGCCAATGGCTGGCAATGCGCGCCCCTTAACCACCGACATCGCGTACTCGAGGTAGGCATGACTGGCAAAGTGAGCCAAAGTCAACTGCTCACCGTCATCTCCGGAGAGCACCGGACGAGCGTGCAACGGAATTACGGGCTCTTGCTCCGGAGTTTCTTCGGACTTTTGACTGATGTCCGAAGAATCTTGCACGACATCAACGTCTTGAGCTTGCACTCCAAAATCCAGTGACGCCGTTTCATTTTCTTTGGCAGCAGGCTCTGCCGGTTTAGCCTCCGGAGGCTTTACCTCAATTTCACTCTCGTCTTCCATCCCGAAGAGATCTTCGGAGAACAATTCATCGTCTCGTTTATTGGTCATCACGAATTCCCTTCTTAAATATCAACTTCAACCTGATCGCCGTTATTTTCCATCCACATGCGACGCGTTGCGGCCTCGGAACGCCCCATTAGCATGTCAAACATGGCACAGCTTTCCTGAAGCGTTAAATCCCCGAATGTCACGGGCATTAAACGACGGGTTTCCGGATTTAACGTTGTATCCCACAACTGCACGTCACTCATCTCTCCCAAACCTTTAAAGCGAGAGATTTTGACCTTTTCCATATTAACTTTGTCTTTTTCAAGCTTTTTACGCTCAACTGCGAGCTCTCTTTCATCCAAACAATAAACGGTTCGCGCAGGTTTGCGACCGGTCTTGGGCACATCCACTCTAAAGAGCGGAGGACGTGCAACAAACACATGACCTTTGCGAATAAGTCCCGGGAAATGTCTGAAGAAAAGTGTCAATAAAAGCACCTGAATGTGAGAGCCGTCCACATCGGCATCGGCCATGATGCAGATCTTGCCATAGCGCAACTCGGACAAATCCGGTTCATCATTCGGGCCATGCGGATCAACTCCGATTGCCACCGAAATATCATGAATTTCATTGTTAGCGAAAATGCGATCACGATCCACTTCCCAGGTGTTTAACACCTTACCGCGCAAGGGCAAAATGGCTTGAAAGTCTTTATTGCGACCCTTTTTGGCTGAACCGCCTGCCGAGTCCCCTTCGACTAAGAAGAGCTCGTTTTGGGAGATGTCTTCACTTTCGCAATCGGTGAGTTTGCCCGGCAACACTGCAACACTAGAACCTTTGCGCTTGGTGACTTTTTTGGCGGAGTTTTGTCGGGCTTGGGCTTGTTTAATCACAAGCTCGGCTAATTTTTTACCTTCCTCAACGTGGCTGTTTAACCAGAACTCAAACTCCGTTCGCACAAAGTTGCTCACCAAGCGCAATGCATCGCGATTATTCAAGCGCTCTTTGGTCTGTCCTTGGAATTGAGGATCGAGCACTTTAGCGTTAAGAATGGCGCTGGCGCGAGCAAACACGTCTTCGGTCAAAAGCTTCACGCTTTTTTGCATCAGACCGTGTGCTTCAATAAAAGCCTTCATGGCCAAATACAGTCCTTCGCGAAGTCCCGATTCATGAGTACCGCCGGCCGGCGTGGGAATTAAGTTCACGTAGCTCTCGCGCACGGTGCTGCCTTCTTCGTGCCAGATCACTACCCAAGAGGCCCCTTCTCCAACGGCAAAGCCCATTGATTCATCCTGAGCAAAGCCTTGGCCTTCAAACGGCGTGATTAACGGCTCTGCGTTCAACTCTGAGAGCAAATACTCACGAAGTCCGCCCTCAAACTTCCACGTTTGTGTCGTTTCATTCTTTTCATTGTTAAAGACGACCTCACAGCCGGGCATCAAAACAGCCTTGGATCGAAGCAGTCGGGACAACTGCTCTGCGGGCACGGTGGGGCTGTCAAAATACTTCGGATCCGGCCACACGCGAACACAGGTGCCCGTTGCCGACTTAGGTTTAGGACTTTTTTGACTGGTTAAAGGTTCAACAACATCACCATTGGCAAAAGCGATATGATGCTCTTTTCCTTCGCGCCAAACGGTGACTTCGACGCGAGTAGACAATGCGTTAGTCACCGAGACCCCGACACCGTGCAAACCGCCGGCAAAGGAGTAGGCTCCGCCCGAATCTTTCTCAAACTTGCCGCCCGCATGCAATTGCGTAAACACCAACTGTACCGCCGGTACCCCCTCTTCCTTATGAATGCCCACAGGGATGCCGCGACCATCATCGAGTACGGTCACAGAGCCATCGGTGTGCAAAGTCACCTCAATACGAGAAGCTTGCCCGGCAAGCACTTCATCGCTTGAGTTATCAATCACCTCTTGAATAATATGAAGGGGATTGTCTGTGAGGGTGTACATGCCCGGTCGTTGCTTGACGGGCTCAAGTCCTTTGAGGACTTTGATACTGCTCTCCGCGTATTCGGAGCGTTTGGTCGTTGCCATTGATTAAAACCCATTTATTTACGTTTTCGACTCAAAAAATGCGAAGCGTACTCTCAGAGCAGACAAAATAAACTCGGGCTTTACCGCTACGGGTAAAGTCCGTAGATTGTCCGCTTTCGTCAACATAGTGTTGGGCTCAAGCACGTTCGCTTGGATGAAGGATATTACCACGAAAAACAACGAACTCTGTCGCACATAACGAAGATGCTTTTCCCGTGAATACACAAGCTCGCATATCTCCTGTAATGTTAGACACTTAGCCACTTGAGTATCGTAAAAAGTGCCTCTACAATGGTCGCTCTGAGTCTTATTTTGTCTGGGCACGACATGTTCTCGAAAACCTTTAAAGGCATCACTCTTGCATTAATTGCCGGCATTTGCTGGGGCTCCATGGGCGTTGCGGCACAGTATCTGATGGCGCATTGCCAGTTTACGGTTTTCGATTTAACTTCCATTCGGCTCTTCGGTGCCGGCGCCCTCTTGGTGGCCATTGATTTTGCTGTTCACGGGAAAAAACACGTTCGTTTGGTCTTCGACAGTGTTAATTTACGGGACATCATCATTTATGGGATGATTTTAGTCGGCTCGCAATCGACCTTTTTTCTCTCCATTTTTAATTCCAATGCGGCAACGGCGACAATTTTGGTGCTGACCTCTCCGCTTTTTGTTATTGCCTATATGGCAGTGCGTCATCATCGTCGTATTAAACCATTGGAATTGGCAGCCTTGGCTTTCGCCATGGTTGGTGTTCTTTTGATTGTCACCAAGGGCCATTTTGATAGTGTTGACTTTTCAGTAGCTGGTGTCGGTTTCGGGCTCTTGTCGGCGATGTTCGGCGCCATAGCTACCATTCAACCAACCAATGTTGTGCGTCGTCTCACGGTCATGCCTGTTATCGGCTGGGCCATGCTAATTGTGGGATTTGTAGCCTGCCTCTTTAACAATCCCTTTACAACAGAGGCCGTCTGGAGCACGATGGCCATTCTTTCTTATTCACACGTCGTCATTTTCGGAACTATTACCGCGTTTTGTTGCTTCTTAAAGAGTATGGAATATATTGCTCCGTCCACTGCCTCTATGCTCACTTGCTCCGAACCGCTCTCGGCCGTGATTTTGTCCGTTGTCCTACTCGGAACAACTTTCGGCATTGTGGAAGGAATCGGCGCTCTGTGTATTGTGATGACGGTTGTGCTTTTAGCAAAATCAAAAGGTTAAGCAAGCACGGAAAACAAAAAAGCAACCGAGTGGTTGCCTGAAGTGTGATGGCGTCTCCACGGGGATTCGAACCCCGGTACCGACCGTGAAAGGGTCGTGTCCTAGGCCTCTAGACGATGGAGACGCAAACCAATTTTTCTTTGGTGGAGGTAAGCGGATTCGAACCGCTGACCCCTTGCATGCCATGCAAGTGCTCTACCAACTGAGCTATACCCCCGAAAGAGAAGACGCATTGTATCTGAAAAAATCTGTGAATGCAAATTTTTTTCTTTTCAAATCTCATTCTTTTTCTGAGCACTTGAAGAAATGGCTACCCGCACCTCGTTATAGGCTTAAGAAACAGGATACGTATTCCAACGATCAAGCACTGCTTCGACTCTTGAAGAGTTTTAGTCTTAGTCGTGTGAATTGACTCTACACCGGCCTCTTGCAACGCCTGAGCCATCAAAAATTTATCGCGGCGATTTAAACTCATCGCAGAAGGATTAGCAACAAGTCCCAACGCCTCGCCAACCCAGTCCGCACTTGGCACCCCGACTTCGCTGCCGGCAATCACCGCTATCGGAGCAAACGAGCACACGTAATTGAGAATTTCTTGATAGTTGTCACCCCTAACAAAGAAATGTCATCGATATAGTTGCGCCCAAACTTCAACGCAGCATCTCAAAATGCCTAATAACTTTCGCTGATTTGTGGCAACAAAGGAAAAACGACGACTGGGTGCATACCGCGTTTGGCGATTTCAGAAGCATAGAATCACCCGTTGACGTTGCCCCAATCACAACCACCGTTTTCATTCGCAGCCCGCTTCGATAACAAGACGTCCCACGATCGGCTCCCTGAAAGAGAAGCCGACCGATCAGGACTCAGACTGTTCAAACGATTAGATGATGAATCGTTCAACTTTATCGGTTGGATCAACCACAATCGTTCCGATTCCCATTGCTTCAACCGCAGCGCGACCGCGTTCGGTACAAATCACCGTACCGCCCGTGCCGTAAACCTTACCGTCCTTAAAGACCGTCTTACCCTTAACAAAAGTCGCAACGGCCTTCTGTGTGGCGTAGTCATAAATCGTAATGTCTGCATCGGCTCCCACGCTCAAGTGGCCCTTATTGTGTAAGCGCAACATACGGGCAGGGTTAAGCGAAGTCTTGGCGGCAAATTCGCTTAAGCTCAAAATACCTAATTTCACTAATGACAAGCCTTGTTCCAAAATCACGTTACGTGGGATGCAACCGCCATCGGTAGAAATGGCATCAACGACAAAGCTTCCGTCATCTCGCTTAGCTTGAGCCAACCATACGCGAGGCAACGGCGGATTGACATTGAAGGACCCGCCAACATCAGAATTGTTATCCAACCACAACTTCAGACCCTCATCACCTGTGACGAGATCCGAATAGCCGCCGGCATCATAGACGGCGTACACCTTATTGGCCTTAAAGGCTTGTTGGATACCTTCGCGGTCTGTCGTAAATCCAAACTTGCGCAGACAGTTACCCGTCACCTTGGACTGTACTTGCCCGTCCTCAGAGCAGGTCAAACGCGTGCCATTCATTGGAGAAATGTAGCTTTCACAATGAATGTGGGGATTTGCCAAGAGTAACTCGATAGCCTCTTTCGTTTCTTCCACTTCAGGTCGAATGGCGCCGCGGCAGTAAGCATTAATGTGAGCCAAGTGCAAGAAGTTACCTTGACTTAACTCCACGGCTTCACGCATCCCTTCAATGTTGGAGCCATGTTCACTCGTGCCGGCATGCCAAGCAATGTACGCGCCGTGCTCAAGAGCCGTCTTAATTAAAAGAGAAGAAACCGCCGGTTTTAATGGATAGTGTCCGCCTAAAAGCTTCACGCCCAACGCACCTTCACGCATAGACGTTTCGATGAGCTCCTGCATTTCTTCTTTCGTGGGCTCATTATTGCGGAACGTGAAAGGAGGAGAAGCGAATTGCAAAATGGCGGTATTAATGCCGCTACCGTAGGTGGGAATATTTTTAAGCACATTGTCCAAAGGACCGGCCATATCCAAAGCTGTCGTTACACCAGCCATGGCCAACATCTTAAAGCCGAAAGGAGAACCCCACATTTCGCCCAAGTGCACATGACTGTCAACAATACCGGCTTGCAGGATCTTACCCGTGTAATCTTCTACCACTCGAGCGCTGCCTCCGGGCAAATCATGACCTACCTCCGCAATACGACCGTCTTCAATGGCCACATCCATCACGCATTCAATTTTGTTGAGAGGATCAACAACCGTTGCACCTTTCAATAACAGATCCCACATAGTAGAGCTCCTTGAATTATTAACGATAGCTTTTTCAGTTTAACGCGATTGCCGGCTTTGTCGGAAAACTTTTCCCCGCTTTTCTGATCTAAACGAAAACTCATCTGAAAAAACTTTCTTAGCTTGAAGGTTTTTTATCGTCATGGTTTGACTTTTTCGGGCATACTTTTCTCGTTCAAGTCGGTCTTTTGCACTCAGATATTTCCCCAGACCGATCGCGCGAGTTTCTTTTTTGTTTTTGTTTTTGTTTTTTGGAGATCAACTTATGAAATCTGATATCGAAATTGCCCAAGAGGCAAAATTAATTCGAATCGATGACTTAGCGCATAGCGCTGGGCTTACTGACGAAGAGTTTGAACCTTACGGTCGCGATAAAGCCAAGGTCTGCCTGGATAAAAGCCGCCAACCCAAAGGCAAGCTCGTTCTCGTGACGGCAACTTCCGGTATGCCGGCGGGCTCCGGAAAGACCACCACATCGATTGCATTGGCTCAGGGCCTGAAGCAATTGGGAGAAAAAGCCGTTGTTGCACTTCGCGAACCTTCGCTTGGTCCTTGCTTTGGCATGAAAGGTGGCGCCGCCGGCGGCGGTTACTCACAGGTCTTGCCGATGGAATCCATCAACTTGCACTTCACGGGTGACTTCCACGCCATTACCGCGGCCAATAACCTGCTTGCAGCCATGATTGATAACGCTCGTCACCAAGGCCAAGTGGACTTAAAGACCGTTATTTGGCGTCGAGTAGTCGATGTCAATGACCGTATGCTTCGCAACATCATCACGGGTTTGGGTGGTCCTGCCAACGGCATTCCGACCGAAACGGGCTTTGATATTACGGTAGCCAGCGAATTGATGGCCGTGTTGTGCTTGGCAAACGATCTCGACGATCTGCGTGCCCGCCTTGACCGCCTTGTCGTCGGTATCAAACGCGACGGTTCGGCTTACACCTGTAAGGAGCTCGGCGCAACGGGCTCCTTGATGGCTCTTTTATTAGAAGCCATGAAACCCAATCTTGTGCAAACGCTTGAAGGCAACCTTGCGTTTGTGCACGGCGGTCCTTTTGCCAATATTGCCCACGGCTGCAACTCCGTTGTAGCCACCAAAGCTGCTATGACTTTGGGCGACTGGGCAATTACAGAGGCCGGATTCGGTAGCGACTTAGGCGCCGAAAAATTCCTCAACATTAAGTGCCGTGCGGCAGGCTTAAAACCCTGCGCTATTGTACTAGTGACATCGACAAAGGCTCTTAAGTGGCACGGCGGTGTGCCGCTTCCCGATATCGGCAAACCTGACGTGCAAGCACTGAAAAAAGGTATCAGCAACCTCGACGCACATATCGACAATCTCAAGCATTTCGGTCCGCAAATTGTGGTGAGTCTGAACCACTTTGCCACCGACACGCAAGAAGAAATTGAAATCATCCGTGCTCATTGTGCTTCGCGCGGCGTCTTATTTGCCGTCTGCGATGGTTTCAGCCTCGGCGGCAAGGGTGCAACCGAGCTCGCTAAAGCCGTGATGCAAGCGGCTCAAAGCGAACCAGAAGCATTAAATTACAGCTACGAGGCCGATGACGACATCGTCACCAAGATTACGAAATTGGCAACAAACGTCTACGGAGCCGCCAACGTTGAATTGTCACCTGCGGCACAAAAAGACTTAAAACAAATCCAAGAATTGGGCTTTGATCGTTTACCCGTTTGCGTTGCCAAGACGCCGTACTCGTTGTCTCACGAGCCGACGTTGCTCGGCGCTCCCAAGGGCTTTACGTTACCCGTCCAACGCTTAATTTTGAACGCTGGGGCCGGCTTTGTGGTGGCCACAACGGGCGCTATCATGCGCATGCCCGGCTTGCCGAAGAAACCTGCTGCTTTGCACATTGATGTGGTTAACGGCAAGATTGTCGGCCTGTCTTAACCGCTTTGCTTTCTGACAAAACTCCCGCCGCTTTTATTTGGCGACGGGAGTTTTTAATGAAGCCGGGGCTGTTTGACAACCCCGAATGCATCAAACTACTTCTTGATCGGCAACAAGGGCTTTTGACCATCAACACCGACTAAAGTGCAGGCAGCCAAAAAGATCATTTGCGGGCCTTTGAAGCTATCTTTATCGACAAAGTATTCGTCAACAGTGTGGTACTTTTCCGAAATACCGCCCGAGCCCAAACATGCTGCCGGAATGTTCTTACTGATAGGCGCGTTGGCATCGGTGGCTGAGGGACCATATTGCGTCAGCTCAATACCCAATACTTTTTGTGCGCTCAGTGCACATTGAATCACCGGACATTCACCGCCACGGGCCCCTGCCGGACGATCGCCGATCTGGGTTTTCGTCAGTTTGAGCATTTTGTCAGGATCGGTAATACCCCAGCGTTTATTTTCTTCAGCAACACCGGCATCCAAAGCCTCAAAAATTTGAGCTTCGAGTTTAAGCAACTCTTCATTGGCAATACTGCGAATATCAATATCCACTTCACAGAACGGCGCAATGGTATTGACCGACGTACCACCTTTGATCGTACCGATATTAAACGTTGTATACGGTTCGGCAGGCGGGGCCAAGTGATCAATCAAGTGGCCAGCGTGACACATGGCATGAATGGCGCTAGGCACC
Organism: uncultured Sutterella sp.; assembly: GCA_900553105.1. Taxonomy (GTDB): domain Bacteria; phylum Pseudomonadota; class Gammaproteobacteria; order Burkholderiales; family Burkholderiaceae_F; genus Aphodousia. The sequence continues at coordinate 270 of USCE01000019.1, read as the reverse complement.
TGACCAAAGTCCACAAAGCTGTGACCGCCGGGGCCGGCGATATTGACGCGCCAGCGATGGCAACCGACACCACCATTGACCACCACTCCTTCAGAGAAGGAGTCAATAGCGATATAACCGTCAACCTGACGGTCTCCGTTAACCATGAATTTCGCGCCGCGAATATCCCCGTTTCCTTCTTCGCCCACGGTACCGACAAACAATATGTCGCCTTCGGTTTCAACTCCGGACTCATTAAAGCAGCGCACCAATTGCAACAGTGCACGGCAA
>USCE01000018.1 GCA_900553105.1 uncultured Sutterella sp. | reverse complement strand
ACGAGTGTGCGTAAATACTTTCACGCGGCCGAGAAAATCGGTCTGGATTGGAATCAGGCTAAGTACCACTCCCGCCAACGCCTTTTCAACGAACTGCAGGCAAAGCAATCGTCTCCAAAGGACTACGTAATACCGCAGTTTCAAGAGCTGGCCAGACTCATTTTTCTTCGCAAAATTAATACCATTGACGAAGCCTATGGTGTGTACTTAATGCAAGAGCAACGAGCTCGTCACTACTCAAGAGCCACCTTTCACCGAAAGTACAATCAATGGCTAAAGAACAATCAACAAAAATGGGAAGACTCTTACCTGAGTCACAATTGGGTAAGTGGTCAATGCAGTCAGATCGACTATTCTGGCGACCAGTTAACACTTCAAGTCGAAGGAGTCAACGGTGTGTTTGAGACTCGAAAGGTCGATATATTTGTCGGTGTTTTGCCGTACTCAAAGTACTTGTTTTGCTACGCCAGCAAGGATCAAACCAGAGAGTCTTGGTTAAATGCCATCATAGAAATGTTCAAGTTTTTTTGATGGAGTACCTAAAGTGACGATGTTCGATAACTTCTCCACTTTAGTGACTAGAGCAAGCAGACACAATCCGATTTTATGTCAAGAAATTCTTGACCTTGGGCGGCATTATGGCGTTTCTGTAGAAGCCGTTGCATCAGGAGAACCGAGCTACAAAGGTTCTGTTGAAAACGCTGTTAAGCAAATTCAAAACAAGATTCTTACGCCGTTGAAATCAATGAGGTTCTTTTCAATTAACGAAATCAACAGCATTTTGAGACGAGGGCTGATTAGGCTCAATAACTTCCAGATGAGGATCTTACGAAAGGAACTTTTTGAGTTAGAGTACAGGCTTTACAGCCTTTACCTCAGTTGGAGTTTCAGTATCAAAAACCATTAAAGAGGTATAAAGTTGGGAAGAATTATTGCATTCGTATTCGCATGCATAACTACTCCGTGCCCTATCGATATACTGGTATGTATGTGCTTGCTCGGGTCGAGTCTAACAACAAGCTCAGAATATTTGATCCAGATTCTCTTGAGCATGCCACAAAAAAGTGCAACGAGGTTTGGATGTCGGAGATCGTCAAAACAAAGTGGTTAAGTGAGGAAATATAAGATCGATCCTTTGCTTAGAATGTAACAACGGTTATTTTGGTAAGCGCATCACAATCAGTTAAAACAGCGGTAGGTTCTTTCAAATTCTTCTATGATACAACTCAAGTTCGAATCTAAATATTGCATCGTGTTTTCACGAATAGCTTTAGGTACACCATAATAAGCGCCAGCAACAGCGCCTGCGATTGCTCCTAAAGTATCACTGTCGCCTCCTAAATACATCGCTGTTCGAAGAGTTTCTTCAAAGCTATTAGATTCAAAAAAGACTTGTAGGGCGTAAGGGACTGTCCCTTGACAAGACCCCTGAAAGCTATAGCTTGGGCGGATTTCATCGATGGTGAAATCAATAGGATAATAGTTGTCTTGAATATAACTTTTAATCACATTCTTGCTGACCCCTGTCCTGGCAAGATAAACCGAGATGGCAGTGGCTTCTGCACCTTTAAGACCTTCTGGGTGATTGTGAGAAATTTCTGTTACCGCCTTTGAATAGGCTCGGACTTCTTCTAGCGTTTGCCCGACATAACCGCTGGCACTGACACGCATGGCAGCACCATTGCCATAGCTATTGTAGGGCAGAGGATGATCAGTGTTTAACCATTGACGAAATCGTGACCCGTAAGTGCAGTCTCTATACTTGCGCCCTAAAAGTTGCATTATGTCGATGCTTGCTTGTTGAAGATTTTTGTAGTGATTTGATCGGGTTGTCAAAAAAGCTTGGCAAATCGCCAAGGACATGACTGTGTCATCAGTAAAAAAACATTCATTCGTAAATAATTCAAAGTCCTTTGTTCTCGTGTTATCCCATTCAAAACGCGAACCCACAATATCTCCAACAATGGCTCCAATCATATAAATACTCCTAATAAAGGTTTTAACTGAAATCAGTCTAAACTACTCAATATCAGAATATGATAGATCCTTTTTTTTTACAGTTTGATCAATGATCCAATTTTGGAAAAAATAATTTATTCAATGGGTTACGTAAGATTTTACTAGATTACGTGATGACTCTATCGTTTGTATATCGGATACATTTTTCAAACATAATTGCAACCGCATGGGCTATTGTTTGGTTTGTGCCAGCTCCACTCAAGACAACTATTTCTTGGTTGTTTGGGATGTCGTTAGCAAGATAAAATCAACCTCTCGTCAGTGTTTTTTGAGGTTTAAAACGTATTGTTCGATAAGTGTAAATTTAAAATTCTCCTTAGATATCAAAGGGCCCTATATTGTCTGGATCCTAAGGGCTCATGAGGTGAATAAAAGACACTTTGTGATATTTTTGCTTACTGACCTTGCAAACAATTGGTAGAAACATAGTAGTGAGAACTTGCTCTTAGTGAGTTCAAAGGAGATATTGTCCCAAGAGTAGTTTTCCACATTTTCTGTGGACAACGTTGTGGATTACTTTGGGATTGTTTGTGAGTAAAAAGTGAGAGGCTTTTAGGGCCTCTCACATGAACGTCAAATTCTGTTTTTGCATCAAATGCTTAACAAATTCTAGGTAACTGTTCGGCGTTGAGCCAATCCACAGCGCGTCTTCCACCGACGGTGGTTACCATTTCCACATAACCAGCATTGTCTTCTGTGACTCGACCTACGATCGCGGCTTCTTTGCCACGGGGATCAGTCCTCATGGCTTCTAAAACCGCCTGGGCCTCTTCTTCTGGACAAATCGCAATGAGTTTGCCCTCATTGGCGACATAAAGGGGATCAAGGCCTAAAAACTCACAGGCGGCATTGACGGCTTCATGCACCACGATAGCGCTTTCATTGAGTTCAATGCCAACTTTACTTTGAGTGGCAATTTCATTGAGCGTTGCAGCGAGTCCCCCGCGGGTCGGATCACGAAGAACATGTCGTGAGAGGAGGCCTTCATGATCGCTTCAACCATTTTGTTTAACGGCGCGCAGTCGCTTTCCAAATCAGTTAAAAAAGTAAGCCCCTGGCGACGAGACAAAATGGCGGTGCCGTGATCGCCGATTGCGCCTGACACCAGCACCACGTCACCGGGCTGAGCGCGCTTGCCGCTTACCGTTTCCGTGTTTTCAAACTGCTCACCGATGCCGCTTGTACAAATAAAAACGCCATCGGCTTTACCGCGTTCAACGACTTTGGTGTCGCCCGTGACGATTGCAACGCCGGCTTCTTGTGCGGCCTCTGCCATGGACTTCACGATGCGTTCAAGGTCAGCGAGTGCAAATCCTTCTTCGATTATGAAGCTTGCGGTGAGATAAAGGGGCTTGGCGCCGCACATGGCTACATCATTGACAGTACCGCAGACGGCTAATTTGCCGATGTCACCACCGGGGAAAAAGAGGGGACTGACAACGTGAGCGTCGCACGAAACGGCCACGGGACGACGGATGGCAGGAAGGAGCGCTCCATCGTGGCCTTCATCTAACCATTCATTTGTAAAGTGTTTGGCAAACACTTCTTCAATGAGTTGCGCTGAAGCGCGACCGCCTGCACCGTGAGAAAGCTCTACGGTTCCTTTTTCAATATTTAAAGCAAAGGTTGATTTCATGGCGATTTATTCCTGAGTTTGAGCGTCATGTCGAGCACGACGAGGGGCGTAACGGTAGCGGGCTGCACAAGCGCCTTCAGAGCTCACCATACAGGCGCCGATGGGCCTGTCAGGCGTGCAGACTTTGCCAAAGAGCGCACAGTCTTCAGGATCTTTTTCTCCGCGAAGAATGGCAGGGCAAGCGCAGGCGCGATTTTCCTGAACGTGTTGCTCAATAAGGGCAAATTTCCTTTGCGCATCAAAAGCTTCATAGGCGGGATTAAGTCCCAAGGCCGAATCGGGCACAACGCCCAAGCCTCGCCACTCAAAGGCCTCTTTGACGCAAAAGACTTCTTTCATTAAAGCGATGGCCGTGGCATTACCTTCAGGCGTTACTGCTCGGGTGAATTCATTTTCCACGTCCGCACGATTGTCATTGACTTGTTCGATGAGCATCAAAATGGCAGCGAGCATGTCCAAAGGTTCAAATCCGGCGATGACAAGAGGAATGTGATACTTCTGTACGACGGGCCGATAAGCCTCAGAGCCAATAACGGTGGAGACATGAGCCGGTCCCACAATGCCGGATAAGGGTTGAGCGCCGCGCGCAGGCGCCGTTGACAAAATATGGTTCATGGCGGCTGGCGTCAGGACATGGGAGACTAAGCACGAGAAATTCGTGAGCCCTCGGTGTTTGGCCGCTGTGATGGCGAGCGCCGTTGCTGGCGTCGTCGTTTCAAAGCCAATGGCTAAAAACACCACTTCGCGATCCAAGTTTTGCGCAGCAAGCTCCACAGCATCGGCAGGCGAATATACCATGCGGATATCAGCGCCTTGAGAGCGTGCAGTGAGCAGAGTCAAGCCCTTGGGCGTGGGTACTCGCATCGTATCGCCATAGGTGCACAGAATAACTTCTTTGTGTTTGAGTGCCAAGTCAATGGCCATCACGTACCGTGAGACAGGCAATACGCACACGGGGCAGCCCGGCCCGTGGATCATCTTGACGTTAGCGGGCAACAATTCCGTTAGTCCCCAGCGAGAAAGCACATGGGTGTGACCGCCACAAAATTCCATAAAGCGGTATTGGCGCCTGGGATCGATTGCCGCTTCAATGGCGTTAATGAGACCTCGGGCTTTTTCAGGATCTCGGAAGTCGTTGACAAAATGCATGGAGAGATGTCCTTTTATTGAGCCGAAGCGAGAGTGTTTTGACTTGCTAATTCATTCATTAGGGACAGTGTTTCTTGGGCCTTGGCTTCATCGATTTTGTTTAACGCAAAGCCCACGTGCACGATCACCCAGTCGCCCACTTGGGGCTCTGTGATAAGCGAGACATCCACCGTTTTTTGAATGCCGTTAAAGTCGCAAAGGGCATTGGTCTGATTTTGGATTTCAATGATTTTTGCAGGGACAGCCAAACACATGTTGTTTTTCTCCGCTAAGGGTTCTTATCGTGAGTTTTCTAAGTCTACGAGTCTATTGTAGGCGTTCACCCCTTCACCCGTATAGACGTGTTTTTCAAGCTTTGCTTGAAGTAAATGCATGGCAAGCCACGCTTGGCCCTGCGCCAGACCGCCGTCGCCTGCGGGCACGGTTCTTGGATACCGATACTCGATGCCAGCGGATTCAAGCTTACTGAGAAGACTTTCCGTTAAAAGCCGATTGGCAAAAGTGCCGCCCGTGAGCACAACGGGCCCTCGGTAGCCGGTTTTCTCAAGCGTAGCTTTAATCCACCGCAAAAGACTGTCGGCTAAGGTTTCATGAAAGTCAGCGGCTTTTTGATTGATTGCTTCGTTATCAAAGGCCACATGTTGCATCAAAGCATCGAGTTCCAATTCAAGATTTTCCGAAATTTGGCAACCTTCAATAACGCGCCCTTGGGCGGTAGTCGCCGCTGATTCTAGAAGCATGGCCGCATGCGCTTCATCGCTTTGCTTGTAGCAAAGACCCAAAAGGGCAGCAGTCGCATCAAAGTAGCGCCCCATGGATGTTGCCATGGGCGATAGCGTCGGATTGTCAATTAACGCATTAAAGTGAGCAGCATTGGGAAGCATCGGGAAGCGCTCGGCAATGGCTTGTGCTTTGCCTAACGAATGCAATACCGCAGCGCCCATCCGGGCCGGTTCTTGAGCAGCGATATCGCCACCGGGCAAGGGTAACGCCTTGACGTGCCCGAGTCGGGCAAATCCGTGTGTTGAGACTGCCAAGAGTTCTGCGCCCCAGGCTGAGTTATCCGGTCCCAGCCCCACACCGTCTAACGATAAACCTAGCGTCACCTCCGTACGGTCCAACTCCGCCATGACGCTAGCCACGTGAGCGGCATGGTGGTATAGGGGATAGCAAGGGACGTTTTGTTCTTGAGCTAATTGAAGGGCATTTTCCGTGCTGTAGAAGTCCGGATGCGCGTCACAGGCATGCGCCTGAGGCTTGAGTTCATAGAGGCTTTGCATGTGTGCAATCACTGCATCGTGCGCGCGGTGATTGGCGCGACTGTCTAAGTCTGCGATGTGTTGCGAGCAGATAATTTCGCCTTCGCGTGTCATGGCTACGGTGTTTTTCAGATAAGCACCATGCGCCAACACCACGGGCAAGGACTCTTTAACCTTAAGCGCTAAGGGGACAAAACCGCGGGCGCGACGAATAAAGGCGATGTTGCCAGCGATGATTTTTACGACCGAGTCGTCGCACCGCGTAACGATTGGGCGGTTGTGGCTGAGCACCAAATCGGCGATGTTCGCCAGTTCCGTTAATGCGGCCTCGTTTTCTGTCACAAGCGGATAGCCCGAGGCATTGGCCGAGGTCATCACTAGCGCAATGGGTAACGGTTTATCGAGCCAGTTGACGCCTTCAGGGCGACCTGCCAATTCGTGAAAGATCAATCGGTGCAAAGGAGTATAGGCCACCATGATGCCCACGTCCGTTAACCCGTCGGCAATGCCTGCTAAAGGATAGTCGTGCTTTCGAGTTAAAAGCACAATGGGAGAGGCCGATGAGGTTAATGTCTTGGCTTCTAAGTCGCTGACATGAGCAAAAAGTTCCGCACTTGGTAGATTGGCGACCATCAAGGCAAGCGGTTTTTCGCGTCGATTTTTGCGTTCACGCAGTCGATTGACCGCACTTGGATTATTGGCATCGCACGCCAAGTGAAAACCTCCCAAGCCTTTGATGGCAACAATTTTCCCGTCTCGCAGTGCCTCGGCCGTCAAGGTTAGTGCGTCGCCGGCTAATTCCGTGCCGGCCATATCGGTTAAGCGAAGTTCTGGGCCACAAATGGGGCAAGCATTGGGTTGTGCATGAAAGCGTCGATCCAAGGGATCGGTGTACTCGGTTTGACAGGTCGGGCACATCTTAAAGCTCGCCATGGCCGTTTGCACTCGGTCATAGGGCAGGTGTCGCGTGATCGTGTAGCGCGGGCCGCAGTGCGTGCAGTTCGTGAAGGCGTAACGGTAGCGGCGGTTTGATCGTGTGAAAATGTCTTCTAAGCACGCACGACACGTGGCGGCATCAGGCGTGATATTGGTGGAGACTTTACCGGCGCGGCTTTCTGTGATTAAAAAGGCTTTAAAGTGCGACACGGGCACGTCTTTGGCAACAAACGTATCGATTCTGGCCAAAGCGGGTAACTTCTCACGCAAAAGGCGCTCGAAATCGTTCACGTTCTCCGGCCTCCCTTCAATGGTAAGTCCTACCCCTTGAGCATCGTTAAACACTTCGCCTGTGAGGTTAAGTTCATGCGCCACCACAAAGACCGTGGGTCTGAAACCCACGCCTTGCACTAGCCCGGTAATGCGAATAAAACGGGCAACGGTCTTTTCACTCATGACCAAAATCCTTTCCTGCACGCGGCAGCCGTCGATTCTTTTCGAAGCCTTTAGCCTAAAGCGGCAATCAAACGTTGCGCTTTAATCCACTGTACCCATTTGTCCATTCCATCACCCTTAGTGGCCGAGACACGCAAAATGGCAATCTTAGGATTGACGCGTCGGGCATACTCTTCGCAGCGATCAAGATCGAAATTCACATAAGGAGCCAAGTCAATCTTATTGATGATCATTAAGTCTGATGCGCGGAACATTTCCGGGTACTTCAAGGGCTTATCTTCGCCTTCGGTGACCGACAAAATCACCACTTTGTGGGCTTCGCCCAAATCAAATGCGGCCGGGCAAACGAGATTGCCGACGTTTTCAATAAATAGTACGCTGTTGTCGGCAGGGGCCAAAGCGTGAATAGCTTCATGGACCATTTCGGCGTCCAAGTGGCAACCCTTACCGGTGTTAATTTGCACGGCAGGTGCCCCCGTTGCACGAATGCGATCGGCGTCGTTACTGGTTTCTTGGTCGCCCTCAATGACATAGACTCCTGAGTTTTCTCTCATGGCACGCACCGTGGCGCAGAGTAATTCCGTTTTGCCAGAGCCGGGGCTGGAGACAAAATTTAAGGCCAAAATGTGTTTTTCACGCAAATGTTCACGATTGTGTTGGGCCACGTGATTGTTTCTGGCAAGGATATCTTCTTCAACCGTCACAGTTTTGGTTGCGGGTTCGTGCTCGTGTGTATGAATCACCGTGTTTCCGTTTTCATCGGTATGTGTATGCGTATGAGAGTGTTCGGAACAACCGCAGGTTGTGCACATAGTTATTCTCCTAAGAAACAGTCAATGTATTCATTTTAAGGACGGCTCATCGGGCGAGTCATCAACGCCGCCAAAGTCCGTCACTTTCAATTCGGTGCCGCCCGTGGGGGCTAAGTGATAGCCACCGCAGATGGGGCACGCTTCACCATAGTTGGCTAAAGCCACTTCTTTGGCGCAGTCCAAGCACCACGCTCGGCCTTCAGGCTCGGTAATGGTTAAAGTGGCGCTTTCACACACAGTGTCTTTTTTCACCGACTCCCAAGCAAAACGTAGCGCTCGGATATCAACGCCGGCTAACTTTCCGACGGCTACTCGGACATCGTTAACTTTGACGATGCCCGCACGCTGAGCATTACGGGTGACAACATCCACAATCCCTTGGGCAAGACTGACCTCATGCATGTTTTTTCTCCCAAGCGACGTTAACACGCGTGCAGGCATCAAACGCTGAGGCGATAAGCAAAAGCCCTTTTTCGGTTCTTTGGGTCATTTGTTCGTGCTGTCGGCAATAGTGTGTTAAAAGCATGACTAGGGGACTGTCTTTTTGGAAAGCCCATTCGGTCGGCGCGATGATTCTGACCTGAGCCAAGCGCTCGTGAGCGTCATCGAGTTGCACAAAATAAATGAGCGTGCCTCGGGCGGTTTCCACAAGACTTAAGCCTTTGCCCTGAGCGACTTTGACGCTGTGAATCGTAAAGGGCGAGGCATGGCCTGCACCGATGGCTTGTAGTTCTGCCAGGCGTGCGGTGACTAAATCGGGCACCGTGAAGTTGTCTTTTATATGAGAAAGTGAGCTTCTGGCCAAAGCGCCTGTAAAGCGATGTTGACCGTTAATGCGAGGGCAAAGTGCAAAAGAGGCATTGTTTTGAAGTTCCTTGACAACGCCTGCAAGAAGGTGCTCTTCAAGGAGCGTTTTTGCACTAACAAGGCTTTGAGCTGGGAATGTGCCCAACGCGGTAAATCGCGAATATGCATTTTTAATCGTATTAATCAGTGCCTTGTGTTGAGTAAACCACAAAATGGTCAGTATTCGTGTTTCATCTAAAAGTGTTGAAATGCTGTCGCGGGCACTCCAGGGTTGAGCGGCAAGATTAATGAGTTGTGTTCTGAGCTGCCCGAGTGTTTTCAGGATGGCAGAATTGGTTTTAGTGGTAGGAATTAATCCTGACAAATCTTGTGTAAATACGCGAAGCGTTTCCAGCACGGCTTCAATCGTAACTAATCGCTCGTCGTGCACATTAACGGTGCCGGGCACAGTGTCTGTACGGGCGGCCTCGTAGGCATATTGTAAGGCTACGGTTTGTGCAACTGGGCACAGGCCCAATAAGGTGCGAAGGATAAGTGAAGCCCGATCCAGTGTTTGGCCTTTGAGCATGTCGGTGATAGCTAGCGAACGGGCGTTGATCAGTTCTACCGCCGGTTCGCCATTATCGGATTGAATGCGGATGGTAACAGCGTCTTGCATTGTGAAAACCCTATTGCGGCGACCGTTGGGCGGTCGGATTAAAAAAGTGCATCAAGCACGTGGCAGCAAATGCCTCTGCGGTTCTTTGGTCCTTGATCGTGGTCAAGGGGCTCATTAAAGAACAACTTAAATAGTAACCGATTGAGGGTTCTCGGACAGCTAAAAAAGAAAACTCACCGGCGGGCATCGTGACGGTTGTTGCTTGACCGGCCTGCAACATGCTCATCACAGGCTTTCTGTGAGCGGCCACGATAAAAATAGCCCAAGGCGTCACCACGGCGCCTACCCAATATTCACGCCAAGGGCGAAAGCCCAATGCTTTCACATGGATGTTCGGTCGGCAAATTGGCAGGCCTTTCATCCGCGTGGCAGCAATTTTGGCAAAGCCCATTTGAAAAATCGTTTCCGGGTTTTGCACAAAGTGCGTTGATGCAACCATAAAGACCCTCATCGAAAAGATGTTGACAAGAGAGTAAAGGATTTTGTGTGCATCAGAATGCCCCTTTGGTCACAATTTGGAGGTAGAAGGAGGGGTACTTTGAGCTATAACAAGCGCCGAGACTAGGCTCGGCGCAGTGTAGCGAAAAATATTAAAAAAACTATTTGTCGTAAGTGGCAATGGCTGTAAAGAGCACTTCGGTGCCCAGCATGAAGTCGTCCATCTTCATCTTTTCATGGGGATTATGCGAGCCGTCTTGATTGGCCACAAAAATCATGGTGATGGGCACGCCCATATCGGCCATGACGGCCGCATCGTGTCCAGCGCCGCTCGGAACATCCATCACCGTGATGCCGGCTTCTTGTGCGGCATCATGCAGGTGGGCAAAGAGCTTTTTATCCACGTCGGCGGCTTTGCAGACCAACGTGCGATCAAATTCGAATGTCACGCCTCGATCCGCTCCCACGGCATTGGCTTCTGCCACTAACAGTTTGTGGAAGCGATCTAAGGTGTCCATCGACAGGCTTCGCATGTCAACACTAAAGGCGACTTCGCCCGGGATGATAGCAATGGCTGAAGATGCTGCGGTCTTAAAGACGCCCACGGTAAAGACCAAGTCTTCGCCTCTGACGAGCCACTCGGCCCAATGGCGCTCCATTCGCATCAATAGGTCACCCATCGCCATCACAGCATCGTGGCGGTACTGCTTGTCAACGGCGCCCGAGTGAGCGGTTTGCCCGAGGCACAGACAAGTCTTATGGCGCAAATTGCCGCGAATGCCCGTGACAATGCCCACACGTGCTTTGTCTTGGGAGTCCAGAGTCGGACCTTGCTCAATATGCAGTTCCGTAAAGGCTGCAATGCGAGAAAAATCAATGGAGGGTTCCGTTTTGACCATATTTTCGGGATCAAACCCAGCTTCTTGAATTGCATCGGCCAACGTTTGGTCTTTATCGCGGTGCTTGAGCGCTAAGTCTTCTCGGGTTAATTGACCGGCCATGGCTAAAGAACCGACATAGGCCTTGCCAAACCAAGAGCTTTCTTCCATGCGGAAAACGACCATCGTGACATCGCGTTTGGGCTGGTAGTCGATTTTTCTCATCCACCAGAGTGTTGTTATAGCGGCAACGACGCCGGCCAAGCCGTCATAGTGACCGCCCTGCGGGACACTGTCGGCGTGAGAGCCAGTCATATAGCACGGTAACGAGCGGTCGGTTCCCGGCAGTGTTAAAAAGAGATTGCCACACCGGTCAACCTTGATTTCCAAATCCAGTTCTCGAGCAATATCTTTAAGGTACTCATGCGCACGATTTTCAAGCGGGCCATAGCCTTGGCGAGAGACGCCGATCACGGGGTCAATGGAAAAGGCTTTAATATCGTCAAATACTTTTTGAGCAAATGCTCGCGCACCTTCACGCAAACGTTGGTCAGACATGGCCGTTACTCCTTTAAAGAATTTTCTACAGCAGGCTGTCGGGATCTTCTTCGAGTTTTTTTACGCTCATTGTGGAGATTACTCCGGTGACAATGATGACCGCAGTACCGGCGACCATCCACAGGTCGATAGCGTCCCCAAAGAAGATAAATCCGAACAAAATCCCGAACACAATGACGGAATAAGACAAAATAGTCGAGACCAGCATGTTGGAGCGGTCAAAGGCTCGCGTGACACAAAGTTGAGCCGCTAGACCACAAGCCCCCATGCCTAGTAGCGACAAAATGTCTCTCCAGCCGACCGAAGTCTCCAAGCTGGTCTCAGGCAGACAAAAGTCGAGCATGGCTCCGAGAATGACATTGACGATCGAGAAATAAAAAACGGTACGCCAAACGGGTTCTTTTAAGCGACTCAGAGCCTTGATTTGAATGTAGCTGCCAGCCGTCACCAAGCTCGAACCCAAGGCAAATGCAGCGCCCACGAGATTGACGTTGGTATCGGGACTAAAAATCATCAAAACGCCCCCAAAGCCCGCAATGGCTGAACACACGAGCACGAGACTCGTCGGACGTTTTTTAACCAAGCCGTAGATCACAACAATGGCTGCCATGCACAAAGGGGTAGCATTACCCAACGTCATGGCAGTCGAAAGGGGAATAAGCGTAAGAGAGACAAACCACAGCAAAAAAGAAATTGTTCCGCAAAGGCTTCTGAGCAAGTGTTCTTTTAAGTGTTTGGTCGCAAAGGAGTGATGTGAGCATAGCACCCAAACGCCCAAGACCACGACTGCAAATAAGCCGCGGTAAAGCGCAAGCTCTCCGACATTAAAACTGTCGGTTGCCATTTTGACAAAAACTCCCATTAGTGCGTAGGTAAAGCACGACAGGAGCATGAAAACATAGCTCACGGAAGATGCTCTGCAGAGATGCTGTAAGTCCATTATTTCAAAATGAGAGTAAGAGCGCAATTGGAGTATGCGCTGGTGTGCATCGGAATACGATCGTTTGAGAGGATATAGAGGCCATTGACTTTTTGAGTGTATTGGGTAGGCGCACGTGTAAGCTTCAACTGATGCAGTTTTGCTTTTTTCAGCGCTACACTAGAGATATCGATAGGAATTTTTGTTGATGAACTCTCGCGCTCCGAACTCCCCCATGTCGGACGCTGACGAAACGTTTGCGCGCCTGACTACAGCACCGGTGTTACCTCTGATCATTCGATTGGGGGTGCCGACGATGATGTCGATGTTGGTGACCGCTCTCTACAACACAGCAGCGGCGTTTTACGTGGCCAATTTGGGCACCTCAGCGATCGCTGCACTCGGCATCGTCTTTTCCCTTCAGATGTTTATCCAGGCCTTAGGGATCATGGTGGGGCAGGGGTGCGCCTCCATGACCTCTCGTCTTTTAGGCGCAAAGGACTACGATCGAGTTAATCGTTTGGCTTCCACGGGGCTTTTAACCGTTGTGGTTATTGCTGTGACTTTTGCACTCTTAGCCAGAATTTTTCTTACACCGTTTTTGCAGGCCATCGGCGCCACAGACACGATTTTGCCCTACGCTTGGGACTACGCCGTGGTGATTTTGATGGGGGCTCCCGTTATGGCAGCGGCTTTCACACTTAATAATTTGCTACGAAGCGAAGGCTTGGCTTTTGTTGGGATGTTGGGGTTGGGTGCAGGCGGCATTCTCAATATTATTGTTACCCCCGTCTTTATCTTTGGCTTCGGGTGGGGGATTGCAGGTGCGGCGTGGTCAACGGTACTTTGTCAACTGATTTCGTTTGTAATATTGCTCTCTCACTACTGGCGAGGGCACGGCAGTATTCACCTGAGCGTGCGCTTGGTGGACTTTGATCCTCGCACCCACGTGCTCATTCTCAAAAATGGAATTCCTTCCATGACGCGCAACGCTTGTGCCACGGTGGCTGCCTGTCTTTTAAATGTGGTAGCGGCCGCTTTTGGTGATGCGGCCGTGGCTGCCATGAGTGTGGTCGGGCGCGTGATGATGATCAGCAACGCTTTGTTGATCGGTTTGGGACAAGGTTTTCAGCCGGTGCTTGGATATAACTGGGGCGCAGGACTATTTGTTCGCGTAAAAGAGTCTCTGGATGCAACACTTAAGATGGGGTATTTCATTGTGGTGACGGGCGGATTGGTGGGATTTGTTTTTGCGGTCGACATTATGCAATTTTTTGCCGTCGGTGACGCTGAAGTCGTTGCTGTGGGAGTCTTAGCCATGCAACTGCAGTGTTTAACCTGCATCATCATGCCCATTAATATTATCGGCAACATGGCCTATCAAGTCTTAGGGCTGTCTCTTATACACATCTCCGAGCCCACGAGACCG
>USCE01000017.1 GCA_900553105.1 uncultured Sutterella sp. | reverse complement strand
TGTCTAAAATCACTAAAATGAGACAGAATTTATACCCATTTGGAGAAGTCATGTCTAACTTGCAATTAAAAGGTGTTGCCTTTGCGCAGAAGATTTTTAATGATATTCGCGAAATGAGTCGCGATGTGCAAGGTGTCAGCCGCCAAGCTTTTTCGGCCAAAGAAACCGAAGTTCTCAACTATCTTACTGAAGTCGGCCGTGGACTGAATTTGGAGATTACTGGAGATCGCGCCGGCAACGTTTGGATGACGCTACCTGGGCAAGATCGCACGTTACCGGCCTTTGTATCAGGCTCTCACGTTGACAGCGTTCCTCAAGGCGGCAATTACGACGGTTTGGCCGGTGTGACTGCCGCTTTGACGGTGGCTTGGTGGATGCGTGAAGTGGGCTTCCAACCCAAGCGTGACTACACGGTGCTCATGATGCGCGGTGAAGAAAGCTCGTTCTTCGGCAAAGCCTACATGGGTTCTTTGGGTATGCTCGGCAAGTTGACGGAAAAAGACCTTAATTTAAAAATCCGTGACGGTTCTTGCACGTTGGGCGAGGCCATGCAAAGTTGTGGAATCGATACGGCAGCGGTCTCTGGTGGCAAACCGCTAGTGGACATCAGCCGCATTGCTGCATTCGTTGAGTTGCACATTGAACAAGGACCGACTCTTGATGCTCAAACTCAGGCTCGCGCCGGTATTGTGACCGGTATTCGCGGCAACGTTCGTCACAAAGCTGTTCGTATTATTGGCGAGGCCGCTCACTCTGGTGCTACCGATAAGCAGTATCGTCATGATGCTTTAATGGGATTTACGGAGCTTGTGCAACGAATTGACCGTGCTTGGGATCGTTGGTTGGTCAAGGGTGAAGATTTAGTCTTTACGGTCGGCGTTGTGAAGTTGGCTTCCAGTGCCGCTATTTCTGTGATCCCGGGTGAAGTGACATTCTCTGTCGATATCCGCAGTTTAAGTGCTGATACCTGCCAACGTTTCCATGACCTCATGGTGCGTTATGCTGAAGAAATTTGCGAAGAACGCGGCTTGAAAATTGAATTTGATCCCGCGCTTTTGACAGCGCCGTCGGGTGTTGATGCTGCATTAAGTGATACTTTGCAAAAGAGTGCTGAAGCCGAGGGGATCCCTTGCATGCGTTTGGCCTCGGGAGCCGGTCATGACTCAGCTGTTTTGGGCAACAACGGCGTTCCGGTTGCAATGATCTTCGTTGCTAATCAACTTGGCTCGCATAACCCGCATGAAGCCATGAAGATTGAAGACTTTATGCAAGGTACGGATATCCTTTGGGCAGCCGTGTCGCATTACGACGAATAATGCCTAAGGACGGCCGCGCTAAAATGAAACTAATCGCGCGGCCGTAACCTCACCCAAGAGCAAAAGAGAGCTAGCAATGGATAATCCAAGTATTCATCCAATAATCGAACAACAATCTGAGCAACAATCACAACAGGTTGTACAAAATAATGTTGTGATCGTGGACAATTCCCCGCTTTTTCGCGAAGCGTTGGCCGCAAAACTTCACGAAGAGTCACTCTTTACGAACATTGCAGAAACCGGTGACAAACAGTTGGGCATGTTTTACATGGATCGTCTGCAACCGAGTCTCGTGATTATTGACATGCACATGAAAAAGGGGATTTCAACGGAGCTTTTGCGTTATGCAACGTCTTTGCCAAAACCGGCTCGTGTGATTATGCTCACCGATCGTGATGACAGTGAAGAATTGATGACAACGGTTCATTTCCAGGCCGAAGGCTATTTGTCCAAGTTAATTGAAGTGTCTGAACTGTTGATGCAAATCAAACGGGTGGCCCAAGGGCAAGTTGTTGTCAGTAATCGCTTAATGGCAGCGCTAACGCGCTCCTTCCGTGATGATGCCCAAGATAATGTTGCCGATTTGGGGGCGCTGACAAACCGTGAGAAGGACGTACTCAAATGCCTGTCGATCGGCATGCGCAACCAAGAAATTGCCGATTATCTTAATATCTCGATCGGTACAGTTAAAGTTCATGTCAAACATCTTTTAAAGAAGATGGGATTTGCTTCAAGAACTCAAGCTGCATTGTGGGGACGTGAACGCGGTATCACGATCTAAAGAATTCCTGACACGATCATTACTTTTCAGAACAAATAATAAACGGAACACAACTCAGGTTGATGTCCCGTTTTTTATATGTGCCGGGTGCTAGGGGAGGATCTGTCTTACTTAATTAGCGACAGTAGTACGCGCGACCGATATGTGTGACGTTTTCCAACGAATTGTCAGCATCGTTACTACTTAAGGTTTCACTAATGACGACAACGTTTGCGCCGATTTTGGCCGCTTCATTTCTGAGCTCATTTCGAGCGCCCAAGGCCAGGTTGCGATTGGTAGTCCAACCTCCGGTCAGCCAGTTGCCTTGTGAGCCAGCAACTTCGCCTTTATAGGTGCATTGATATTGAGACGGTAAACTTTGCACAATGACAACAGATTGTCCTTGTGGGGTGACACGAGTAGCCATACAACCGGCCAAAAGAGCGGAGACCGTGCAAGCACAAATAAGTAAAGTGATTCGTTTCATGGACTTGTCCTAATATCTAATTGTGCGAATTATACCGTTAGTGTGCAAGCTACCGAAAAAATAAAAGCACGCAGACCGAAATCTGCGTGCTTGAAGTTTAGACGTTTAAGTGTCTAGCCTAAACGATTACTTCCACCAGTTGTTAACCGGTTCGTATTTCACGATAGGTTCGCCGCTTTCAACGAGTTCCTTACCGTTGCTGTAGTACGTCCACATCGTCAAAGAACCGCAACCGATCATCAAAACGATCAAGCAGTACATGATCTTACGAAGGGCTTCACGGTTGCCAGCGAGAACGTCCCACTTAACAGCCAAGCGATAAAGGCCGATCATGCCATGCAATTCCGTGGCCACCAAGAACACGAACGTCCAGAGCAAACCATTGTGATAGGTGTGAACGGAAGAAAGGTTCGGGCCGATGGCATGAGGATCCGTCAACATCGGGGTGACGTGCGGGAACACCATACCGGTCAAGATCACAGCGGTGACGATCTGAACAATCCAAAGGGTCGTGTCGCGGTGAGCGATGAATTGGTATTGGCTCTTGATGTTATGGAACATACGATAGCTCGTCGGGAAGCGACGCAAAGCCATCAAAGCGTGGATGATGACCAACAAGGTGATAGCGCCGATCAAAGCGACGTGCATCCAAGCGTGTTCTTCGCCATCGATCGGATAGCCGCCGGAGAGAGCAACTAAGTTCCAGAAGGTGTCTTTGCCCAATTGAATGGAGCTCGTAAAGGCCATGTGGCAGAACAAGAAGATACCGAGCAACAAACCCGTGACGGATTGAGCAACGTCACAGTATGCCGGCCATCTGCTCTTACGCTTGGCGTTGCGCAGTTCCACACCGCAGATTACTTCGTCAGAAGTCGGGGTGTTGGAATACTTTTCTTGATCAGTGGTATACATCGACATGATGAAATTAACCTTATAAGAAGTTGTCCCAATTTAAAACGCGGTCCGGGCGTTTCAAAAAGTCAAAACAAAATTACAGAACGAGCTATCGTTCCGATATGCGTATCATCCTCCCTTTTTAAGAGGAAAGGTTTGAGTTATGTCAGAAGTTTGCCGTTTTTTTCAGATTATTTTAAGTTTTTAAAAGAGATAAGCAAGGGTTAACCCTTATATTCCTGGAGGAGAAGGGCTAAAATGTTGTACTTTATAAGGGTTAACCCTGAATTTGTTGGTTTTGGAATTTTAAATCTAAAAACGTTCTTTAGAGAGTTCCGTAGAGGCGATCCCCTGCATCACCTAAACCTGGAACGATGTAAGCTTTTTCATTTAAGTGATCGTCCAGACTTGCCGTGTAAAGTTCAATGTCTGGGTGTAAAGCTTGGAAGGTTTCCACGCCCTCGGGAGCACACAAAAGAGACATGAAAATAATGTGATCGGCAGGCACGCCGCGCTTTTTCAAAACGTCAACAGCGTGAGCGGCCGAGTAACCGGTAGCTAACATCGGATCTACGACAAAGAAGGTTCGACCTTTGACGTCCGGCAATTTAACCAAGTATTCTACTGGACGCTTATTTTCGTCACGGTACATACCGATATGGCCAACGCGAGCCGAGGGCATTAAGTCGAGCATCCCGTCAGCCATCCCCAGGCCAGCTCGAAGAATAGGTACAATGACAGGCTTCTTATCGGCTAAAAACGGAGCATCGTATCGACACAACGGAGTCTCAATTTCGTGTGTCGTAATAGGTAAGTTGCGCGTTAATTCATAGCCCATCAGCATTGCAATTTCGCGCAGAAGAGCACGGAAGTCTTTCGTAGGCGTGTTCTTATCACGCATGATGCTCAGCTTATGTTGAATAAGCGGATGGTCGACGATATTCAGTCTAGGGAAGCGGGGATCTTTGATCATGAAAAACTCCTTTGTAAGCAATCCCGCTTATCTTAGCGCTTTTGGTATCGTTCGCAAAGAACTTTGACAAAATCGCTTTTCGTGCTGTGCGTCTCGTGATAGAGTTACACCATCATCAATGCATTATCTAAAGGTGTTTTCATGCATTTGAGAAGTGTTTTTCTTTTGCTGATTTTTGTGCTCTGCTCCGTTTTCTTAGTTGTGAACTGGGAAGGCGTTATGGCCGATGTCTCGGTGAATTTGTTGTATACACAAATCCAAGCGCCCTTGGGGTTGATTCTTTTATTAGGACCTGGCCTTTTGATTTTGGTTTGCTTGATTTGGGGTTTCATTCAACAAGCGATGCTTTCGATGGAATTGCGAAAAGTACATAAGCAATTAAGTCAAGCTCAGGACTTAGCGCAAAAAGCAGAGTTGTCGCGCTATATGGAGTTGAAATCTGAGTTACAAAAACAAATTTTAGATTTGCAAAACCAAGCAAGCGCACGGCATTCCGCGCTCATTAATGCTATCAACGTCGTCCAGCAGGAAGTTGAGCGCAACTCTCATGAAACCGTAAACTCGCTTTCGGCCAGTGTTGGGGAAGTGGAAGATCGTTTGACGCAATTAGTGGACTTGGCTAGCGGCAAGCAAATTGAGGTTAAAGATAAGTCGGCTGATTCTGATAAAACGGCTCAGTGATGCCCTAATGGATTTTTAATCGTCTAAAATATTTTGGCCTTCAATTGAAGGCCAAAATTCTTTGAGTAACAAACAATTAGCGTTTGGATACTTTTCGAACACACCAGTCTCCAAAGCTTTGGATGACTTGAACAAAAAGCACCAAAATGACAACAACAGTCCACATAACATCGGGCATGTAGCGATTGTGGCCATAACGAATACCGATATCGCCTAGGCCGCCCCCGCCGATGGCGCCAGCCATGGCTGAATAACCAACCAACGTGACAACAGCGATGGTAATGGCAGCGATAATGCCGGGCATTGCTTCGGGTAATAGAACCTTTTTAATGATTTGCATATCGGTTGCCCCCATGGATTGAGCGGCTTCGATCAAACCGCGGTCAACTTCTCGTAGACTGGTCTCAACCAGGCGCGCAATAAAGGGAGCGACACCGATGACCAGGGGCACGAGCGTAGCCGTTGTACCGATTGTTGTGCCGACAATTAGGCGGGTGAGCGGGTAAATTGCAACCAATAGAATAATAAAAGGTGTGGAACGAACAGCATTGACAATAAAACCAACCACGGCATTTGTTGCAATGCGCGGCATCAGACCCCCACGGTCAGTGATGTGTAAAAGCACGCCTAAGGGAATGCCGATGATGCTACCGAGAAGGCCGCTGCCCAGCACCATAATGACAGTTTCTAAGAAACCTTCCCCCAATAAGGCAATGATGTCGGAACTCATAGTACAATCTCCTCATAATCGACCTTATTGTCGGTAAGAAAGGCTAACGCTTGGTGATAGTGTTCTTCGTCAGGGCTCTCAGCCAAAATAGTGAGCATCCCGAAACTTGCTCCTTTGAGCTCTTCAACTTGACCTTGAAGAATGTTGAAGTCAACGTTAAAGCGTCGAGTCATCACGGAGAGCACCGGAGAGGTGACTTCAGAGCCGACAAAGGTTAATCGTAGAAGTCGGGCGTAGGCGCCGCGCTTTCGTGAAGCCTCAATACGCGAACGAACCGTATCGTAAAAACGCATCGGCATATCGTGAACCACAACGTCAGCGAGCATCGCGCGTGTTGTTAAGTGCTTCGGATGTCTGAATACTTCCAATACGGAACCGGATTCTACAATTCGGCCCTTGTCCATGACGACGACACGATCGCAAATTTGCTTCACGACTTCCATCTCGTGTGTGATTAGGACAATGGTGACGCCGAGTTTATGGTTGATTTCTTGCAAAAGCTCGAGTGTTGCTCGTGTCGTTTCAGGGTCCAATGCACTAGTGGCTTCATCGGACAAGAGCACGATCGGATCATTGGCCAGCGCACGGGCGATCCCAACGCGTTGCTTTTGGCCGCCGGAGAGTTGGCTGGGATATTTATCGCGGTGTTCGGTCAATCCAACTAAATCAATTAAGTGAGTGACTTTTTTCTCGATGACGTCAGGCGCAGTGTTGTTTAATTCCAAAGGTAGCGCGATGTTGTCAAAAACGGTACGTGAACTCAATAAATTGAAATGCTGGAAGATCATGCCGATCTTGGTTCGAATTTGACGCAATTGCGTAGCATCCATGTCATTGAGCAATTGTCCATTGACTTTGACGCTTCCTTGATCGGGTCGTGTTAAAAAGTTAATCGTGCGCACAAGCGTTGACTTGCCGGCGCCTGATCGACCGATAATGCCGAAAATCTCACCCTTTTGGATGTGCAGATTCACATCTGAGAGTGCGGCCACGGTTTTTCCATCGGGAGCTTGGAAATTATGAGAGAGATGGCTGATTTCAATCATGGTAAAAAACGAAAATAATCAGCTAGTAAGCCTAACATAAACCGATAGGAGGTGTTGGCAAGAGGGGCTGAAAATAAAAAAAAACTCGTTCGAAGGAACGAGTTTTTGCGATGGTGCCGGTTAGAAGACTTGAACTCCCGACCTTCGCATTACGAATGCGCTGCTCTACCAACTGAGCTAAACCGGCTTTCCATTTTTAGTCCCGCACAACGCGAGAAGCAGAACTATACCAACAGTTTTTCCGTTTTGCAAGAGTAAATTTGAAAAAATCGAGAATCTTTCAATCGCAAGGGCGGAATTATCAGATCGATTAGCAAAAAGAAATCCCGATGGCGGGTGCCTTGCATCCTGAGTCCGAAGAATCAAGAGCGGTCGCCTCTGTGGCGGGTTTCGGGGAAGCAACACGTACCTCCCACAGCCGGCCCCAAGTACAGCAACCTATTTGCTAAAGTATTGGAACAAGGAATCTTAAAGCAACCTAGCGTCCATCGGGAATACTTTAATTGTCGCTTAGTTGAGGACAAAAAGCAAAATTTTTTACTTGAAAAAATGTATCCGGGACAGCTCGTACAACGTAACTCAAAAAGCGTTTTTTGTGCAAAATATTACCAAGCAACCAAGCCGGTGTAATAAGTTCCGAGAATGATCACGCCAAAGACGATACGGTACCATCCAAATGCGTTGAAATTATTACTCGAAACGTAGCGTAGCAACCATTTCACTACAGCTAGCGCAGTTACAAATGAGACAACGAAGCCCACGATAAAGCCCAGGGTCATGTCGTTTGTCCAAACAAAGCTGTGCGCATCTGAGACGCGTAAGAAAGTTTTTGCCAGCGAATACACCGTGGCACCAAAAATCGTCGGAATAGCCAAAAAGAAAGAAAATTCTGTAGCCGCTTTTCGAGACAACCCCAAAACGAGTCCGCCGATGATGGTAGCTCCCGAGCGACTAGTTCCGGGAATCATGGCAATACATTGCATGCAACCGACTAAGAAGGCGTCTTTGACCGTCATGTCATCCATTTTTGGCACTCGTGGTGCGTAATCGCGTTTGGCGTGAATTTTCTCAATCCAAAAGATAATAAAGCCACCTACGATTAAGGCAACGGCAACGCTGACTGCATTAAAAAGAAGTTGTTCAATCAGATCAGCAAAAATTACCCCTAAAATGGCAGCTGGTAAAAAAGCCACGATGAGGTTAATTGTTAAACGACGGTCAGGTCCGGGTTTAAAGAAGTTTTTTGCAATGGACCATAGTCGCATACGATAGAACCAACAAACAGCAAAAATGGCCCCTGCTTGAATAGCGATGCTGAAAGTGTTGACCTCAGGGCCGTCGAAATTCAGAATGTCGCCCGCAATGATTAGATGACCGGTTGACGAAATCGGTAAAAATTCTGTTAAGCCTTCAACAATTCCCAAGATAAAGGCTTTGATCTGATAGATAAGATCCATTGCTCAGCTCTCAAATTCGCTTGTAAACGAGATCCCAGACTCCATGACCGAGGCGTTCACCGCGAGCGTGGAACTTGGTCATAGGACGCTCGGTTAATGGGTTGGCCATGACAGGCGAAAAGCCTTCATACATGTTTTCCAAAAGCTCTTCACCCTCGAGCACTTCGAGCATTTGTTCAGCATAATTTTCCCAGTCGGTCGCGCAATGCAGGTAGCCACCGGGGCGAATATGGCTGACCAATTCATGGATAAAGGGTTGTGCCACCAAGCGACGCTTGTGATGGCGTGCTTTTCTCCAGGGATCCGGGAAGTAGATATGAACTCCGTCTAAGGAATTCTTTTCAAGCATATCTTTAACGACTTCCACGGCATCGTGCTGGATAATTCTCACATTTGTCAGTGCCATTTCATCCAGGCGTTTAGCCAAAGCGCCAACCCCGGCAGAAAAGACTTCACAGCCAAGGAAATTCACCTCGGGATGCATTTGAGCAATAGCAGCTGTTGTTTCTCCCATGCCACAACCAATTTCAAACACCAGAGGGGCTTGACGGCCGAAAAGTGCTTCTGCATCAAGTAACTTCGATTCATATTTAACAGCATAACGGGGCAACAATTCTTCTAGAGCACGTTTTTGGGCTTGACTGATGTGACCTCGCCGTAAGGTAAAACTACGGATGTGTTTTTTCTTCAAAATTTCAATCTCTTCGGCGGAGAGTACTTTCTTTTCGGACATGGAAAACAGGAATGAATGTGATTTGTAGAAGTCAAATGGAGCGGATGAGGGGAATCGAACCCCCGTCGTAGGCTTGGGAAGCCTCTGCTCTACCATTGAGCTACATCCGCAAAATGAGGAAGTCATTCTACTAAAAATCGTACGAAGGCGCAAAGAACTTTTAATGCAACCGTTGTTGATTGTTATAATCAACAGGATTTTTGAGGTTTAATGATGAAAAAATTTTTTTCTGATTTTCAGACATTTATTAGTCGCGGCAATGTTATCGATATGGCTGTCGGTGTGATTGTCGGCGCGGCTTTCACGGCCATTGTTAACTCCATGGTTAAAGACCTCATTAACCCGGTGTTAGGTGTGCTGATCGGTTCTCAAGATTTCTCCAATTTCTTTGTTGTGCTCTCGATGCCGGAGGGATATACAGGTCCCATGTCCTATGACGCTTTGACCAAGGCGGGCGCGGCTGTTTTGGGTTACGGAGCCTTTTTTACTGCAGTCTTTCATTTTCTTTTGATGGCTTTTGTGGTTTTCTCTTTGGTTCGGTGTGTCAACAAGATTCGAGCCGCGACCGAAGCCAAGCTTTTGGTTAAGAAAAAGCAAGAAGAAGCTCAAGCCGCAGTCGCGGCTAAGGCTGCCAGTCAAGCCGAAGCTTCTCGCGTTTCGAAAGAAATTGAGCTTTTAACAGAAATTAGAGACTTACTTAAAAAGCAAGCCTAATAAAAAAACTCCGCCATTGCGAAAAGCAATAGCGGAGTTGGTCCGATCCTACAACGAGGGAAAATCCCCCGAATTTGCTGGATTAGTAGTTTTCAGCACGAACTTCAAAGTAGCTTTGAGCATAGCCGCAAACCGGGCAGGCTTCAGGAGCCTTGACCCCCATCACGAGGTGACCGCAAATGCGGCATTCCCACATCGTTTGACCGGCTTTTTCGAACACCTTCTTCATTTCAACGTTGTTGAGTAACTTGCGATAGCGTTCTTCATGAGCCTTTTCGATAGCGGCAACGGCGCGGAACTTAGCGGCCAGTTCCGGGAAGCCTTCGCTGTCGGCATCCTTGGCAAAGCCGTCATACATGTCGGTCCATTCATAGTTTTCGCCTTCAGCAGCAGCGCCAAGGTTAGCGGCAGTGCCACCAATCCAACCCAAAGCATCACACCACAAACGAGCGTGTTCTTGTTCGTTGCGAGCAGTTTGTAAGAAGATTGCGGCGATTTGTTCGTAGCCTTCACGCTTGGCCACTTCGGCAAAGTATGTGTACTTATTGCGGGCTTGAGATTCACCGGCAAAAGCCGTCATAAGGTTCTTCTCGGTCTTCGTGCCGGCAAGTTTGCTGCAACCACCTTCAGATTCCTTTACGCATTCAAAGGCTTCGACGCCTTTTTTGCAGATGGGGCAAATATAGTCGGCGGGCAATTCGCCGTCACATTCGTGGACATAGCCGCAAACTTTGCAAATATATTTCATGGGTTTTTCTCCTAAGTTACCGCTACGGTCTGTGTAGCGTGTATGTAAAAGGGCCTCCGCTTTCTCGGAAAGTGGTTTGCCTAAAAAGTTTTCATAAATAGCTTTAATTTCTTCGTTATCAGCGCTTGTGCGCTCGCCGGCAGGCATCGTACGATCTCGTTCATAGAGAGCGTCGATACGGCTTTGACGTGTTTGGTCCTCCTGGCCCCAATTGAGTTTTGGTTGACCGCCGCCTGAGATGCAACCGCCTGGACAAGTCATCACTTCGATGAAATGGTATTGCTTCGTGCCGGCTTCCAGCTCTTTGATGACTTTGCTTGCGTTGGCTGTGCCGTAGATAACGGCGACATTAAGCGTCAGGTTGGCGATGGTTACATTGGCCTCTTTGACATCACGAAGACCTCGAACCGGAGTTAACTCATAGAAATCTGCTGGCGCGCGCTCTCCGGTAATCAATAGATAAGCTGTACGCAGGGCTGCTTCCATCACACCGCCGGTATTGCCGAAAATAACTCCGGCTCCGGAGCCCTTGCCCATAATAGGATCGAACTCACTTTCCGTGATGCTGGCAAAGTCGAGGCCTTTTTCTTGGGCCCAAAGCGCCAACTCCGTTGTGGTGATAACAAAGTCTGTATCGCGCATGCCGCTCGCGCACATTTCTTCACGGCGAATTTCAAACTTCTTGGCCGTACAAGGTGTCACAGCAACGTGAACGATGCGACGGGCATCTAACTTGTTTTGCTCGGCAAAATACGTCTTAACAGCCGCACCTTGCATGCCAATCGGACTTTTAGCCGTAGAGATATTGGGTAACCATTGCGGGTGGAAAGTCTCTGCGTATTTCACCCATGCTGGGCAACAACTGGTGAATTGAGGAATCGGTCCAGTGTTCTTGGTCAGACGTTCAACGAGCTCGCTGGCTTCTTCCATAATGGTTAAGTCAGCCGCAAAGTTCGTATCCAGCACATAGTCAGCACCCAATGCGCGCAAAAGTCCGACCATTTTACCTTGCTCAAAGCTGCCGGCAGGCATACCGAAAGCCTCTCCCAAGGCCACACGAACGGCCGGCGAGGTAGAAAAAACAACTATTGCATCAGGGTCGCCAATAGCTTTGGCGACATCTTCATATTCCGGTCGACCGAATAGGCTTCCTGTCGGGCAAACGTTGATGCATTGACCACAGTGCACGCAGATAGCCTTGTCACCAGTTTTCTCTAAACTGTAATGCCCGTGAACACCGATGTAGTCTTCGCAAACCTGACGGCACATGGAGCAATTCACGCAAAGAGCTTCGTTGCGCACAAGTGCCGGGTTGTCCGATTCAACGGCAACACGAACTTCCAGGGATTCATGTTTAGACATCAATCTCTCCTATGGTCGGACCGAAAAAAGAGGGGTGGGCCGACGTTGAAATGAGTATAAGAACGCGCTCAAGAAAACACAATCAAAGTTTTCACAATTGACGATAGTTTTTGTCAATAACGAAAACAAAGTGCCCGTCAAGACGGGCACTTTGTTGTATCAATTAGCTCGAGTGATTGTCCTGACTTTTATCAGATGAAGTTTTAGACGATTGGTTTTCTTTGTTCTCGGGATCCATGAAAATTTGTTTATCAGGGTTGTCTCGGGACCAACTCATAAAGCCGTAAATGATAATAAACGGTATTAATATCCAATCCGCAAAAACGTTAAGCCAATACTCGACCATGTCGCGTTTTAGCGGTGATAAAAGGTCACCAAATCAACCTCATCACTGGCGCCTAAGAACACGGCAACACGTTGATGCAAAGTCTCGGGCTCAATGTCGAGAATGTTAACGTGACCGTTCGTGGCCTTGCCACCGGCTTGTTCGACAAGCCAGCTCATAGGATTGGCCTCATACATCAAGCGAAGCTTGCCCGGCTTGTTGGGATCACGGTTGTCACGCGGATACATGAAAATACCGCCGCGATGCAAAATGCGATGGACTTCTGCCACCATGGCGGCAACCCAACGCATATTGAAATCCTTACCTCGCGGACCGTCTTTGCCTTGAATTAACTCATTTACGTATGTTTTCACAGGAGCTTCCCAGTGACGCGCATTGGAGCAATTGATGGCGAATTCTTTAGCCGTCGGTTCAATCGTTAACCGTTCCGCCGTTTGGTAGAAGTTGCCGGAACCGCAGTCAAGCGTAAAGAGTGTCGTTCCATGGCCAAGGGTGAAAACCAATTGGGTTTGCGGACCATAGATGACGTAACCGGCTGCCAATTGGCGACGACCACTTTGTAAAAATTCTTCGTCTTTGACATCGCGGTGAGCTTCTCCGGCCGAAAGAATGGAGAAAATCGTACCGATGGATACATTGATGTCGATGTTGCTAGAGCCATCAAGCGGATCAAAAAGCACGAGGTAGGGGCCGACAGGTTTTTCTGTGGGCACTTGAAGTGCGTGATCCATTTCTTCACTGGCGACGGCACTCACGAAGCCGCTTTCAATGCATGCGCAGCTCATGATGTCATTGGCAATGATGTCAAGTTTTTTCTGAGTCTCACCTTGCACGTTTTCGCTACCGGCACTACCTAAGATGCCGGCCAAAGCTCCACGACTGACCATAAAACTGATTTCTTTGCAGGTGTCGGCAATGTGTGAAATCAAACCAACAAGTGCCGGATCAACGCCGTACTCTTGTTGTACCTCATGCAGATAAAGATCTAGGGTCTTTGCCATCAGTAGGTCCTTAGTTAATTGGATACGTTACTTAACGATTTACGAATGACTTCTCGCAAATCGGGTGATAAATTAGGTTGAGAGTTTACGTAAGATAGTTGCTTGAACATTTCAAGCGAACACTCTGGTGTAAACCGTCTCCAAGAGTCAAGGCAACGAGCTAGTCGACTTGAAACTTGGGGGTTGATTTTATCAAGTTTTAGCACTTGAGTTGCCCAGAATCGATAGCCAGCTCCATTGGGATTGTGGAATTCGGCTAAATTATTCTGACAGAACGCAAGTACCAACGAATAAACATTGTTGGGGTTGGTCGGGTTATAGCCCGGATAACGCTCAACTAAATTTTGTACCACATCAAGAATGGGGCAGTCATCCATCGGAATGGTAGCGGTGGCCTGAAGAGTGAACCACTTGTTGATTAACAGCGGTTCATCACGCCATTCTTCTTCAGCGGCCTCTAAAAGATCAAACTTTGTCGGCGAGGCACTGTTGACAATGATTCGCAGCGCATCGAGTCGTTCGGTAAGGTTTTTGCTGGTTTCAAACAACTGGCGTGCACGTAACAGTGATTTTGCGTTGCCGCCGGCCAGAAGCAACTCGAAGCAAAAGGCTCTCAAAGCGCGCTTGCCTGCATCGGCAGCATTCGGCGAATAAGTCGGGTTGGGAGCATTGTCATCGAAAACTCTCATGATGGCATGAGAGAATTGGCGGCCGAGTTGCTCCCGCAAAGAGCGAATCGCAGCGCGAATTGCCGAAGGATGAATCATCGGTTGCGTCTCTGCCACTCGAACCTCGCTGGGCAAAGTCATGGCAGCAACCTTGAATGCGGGTGATAACGTGCGATCGGTGAGCATCGACTCAAACGCATTGCGGTAATGAGGATTGATCACCATGCGGGTGCCGCGTTCATAGTCAGCGATCATCTCGTTGATGCACAACAATGACAACGCTTCCATTGCTTGGGCGCGATTGAAAGGATCCGTATCGGTTTGCGTCAAAAAGACGAGTTCTTCGGCTCGATAGTCGTAATCAACAATGACGGGAGCGGAGAAATTGCGGTTTAAAGACGGAATCGGCTTTTCACGCACGCCGGTAAATGTCCACGATTGCTCTGTCTCCGTTAACTCAAGCACTCGAGAAGATCCCTTGGCAGTCGTTTCTCCTTGTAGCTGCAATGCAATGGGAGTGCCTTTGCTATTGAAAAGCGCCACTTCGAAAGGAATAAAGAAAGGTTCTTTTTTCTCTTGGTTGGGCGTAGCCGAGCATGACTGAGCAAGCGTCAATGTGTAGGTGTTATTTTTTTCGTCATACTCGCCGCTGACTCGTACGTGAGGGGTTCCAGCTTGAGAGTACCAACGTTTGAATTGCGAAAGATTGCGCATATTGGCATCAGCCATCGCGTTAAGGAAATCCTCGCACGTGGCCGCACTACCGTCATGCTCTTTAATGTATTGATCAAGTCCGCGTTTAAAGCCAGCTTTACCCAGAAGCGTCTGCAGCATGCGGATGACTTCGGCACCTTTCTCGTACACGGTCATTGTGTAGAAGTTATTGATTTCTTCGTAAGATTCAGGACGAATGGGGTGGGCCATCGGGCCTGCATCTTCCGGGAATTGGCGCTCACGTAAAAGGCGCACATCTTCGATACGTTTGACGGCGCGTGCGGTGGCATCGCCAAGCATATCAGCGGCGAATTCTTGCTCGCGGAAAACCGTCAAGCCTTCCTTAAGCGTCAATTGGAACCAGTCACGACAGGTGACGCGATTACCGGTCCAGTTATGAAAATACTCGTGAGCGATAACGCTTTCAATGCGTGCAAAATCTCGATCAGTGGCCACTTGTGGCGTTGCAAGAACACAGCGGGAGTTGAAAATGTTCAAGCCCTTATTTTCCATGGCGCCCATGGTGAAGTCGTCTGTGGCAACGATCATGAAACGCTCTAAGTCAAGTTCCAAGCCGAATCGTTGCTCATCCCAACTGATCGCCTTTTTGAGGCTTTCCATAGCGAATTCTGTTTTGTCGGCATTGCGCGGTTCAACCCAAATCTGTAAAAGGGCTTTTTTGCCATTTTTTAATTGGAATTTTTCTTCACGACATTTCAGGTTGCCCGCTACTAGTGCAAAGAGGTAGCTTGGCTTGGGAAACGGATCAACCCAATGGGTGAAATGCCAGTTGCCGTCCAAGTCACCTTCTTCGACCAGGTTACCGTTTGAGAGCAAAACTGGGCAGACTGATTTAGGCGCATTGATTCGCACGGAGAATCGAGCCATGACATCGGGACGATCAGGGAAAAACGTAATGCGGCGGAATCCTTCGGCTTCGCATTGCGTCATAAAGTTGCCGTTGCTGAGATAAAGCCCCATCAAAGAGGTATTGGCTTGTGGATTGATTACCGTCTCGATTTCAAGGGTGACTTCACGATCTATGCCGCGAATTAAAATGTCACCTTGAGGCAATAAGGCGTAGTCGGCACGATCGAGCTCCTTACCGTCCATTGCGATACGTACCAGTTGAAGATCTCGCCCATTTAGCAGTAAGTCGTCATTAATGCGGTCTTCATTGGGGCGAATGTGCAAGATACTGAATACGTGTGTCTGTTGCGGATGCTGTCTCTTATACACATCTCCGAGCCCACGAGACCGGAGCCTATCTCGT
>USCE01000016.1 GCA_900553105.1 uncultured Sutterella sp. | reverse complement strand
GAGATAGGCTCCGGTCTCGTGGGCTCGGAGATGTGTATAAGAGACAGCTCTTGGACTGTTTGGCAAAGGTAAAGGAAAGTCTTGAGATTGCCGGAAATGAAAACGGGATCGACTCAGTCGATCCCGTTTCTTTATCCGTTACACTAAGAGCACGAATTAAGCCATTGCCTTGATAGCAGCGGCCAAACGGCTCTTATGACGGGCAGCTGCGTTGCGATGCAACACGTTCTTGCCGGCCATCGTATCGATAACTTTTTGAGCCTTCACGAAGGCTTCCGTTGCAGCAGCCTTGTCACCGGCCACGATCAACTTACGCACAGCCTTGATGGCGGTACGATATTGAGAGCGTTGAGCAGAAAGGTGCTGATTACGCGCAACCGCTTGACGAGCGCGCTTACGAGCTTGTTTGGTATTAGCCATTGTTTTTTCCTTGCCTTAAATAAAAAGTTACGGCTGTTCAATTACAGCCGCTTTCAAAGGCATTTAGCATTGAAAAATACGCTTCAGCACAAAAGGGAAGCGGCTGGTGAAAAAGTCTAATTTCCAACGAATTTCAACGGTTCTTTCGGGCACGATTGAACGTCCACGAAGAATCCTTCCTTGGAAAAGTTCCAAATTCTAACAAATTCTTTGAAAGCTCTCAAGCGTTTGCGTAAGATTGTTGATGGAATTTTTTTGATAAGCAAACAATGTCTCTGATTAAGGCTGCAGCCACCGTTTCATCCCTAACGTTGTTGTCACGCATTACGGGTGTTGTGCGTGATATGTTAATTGCCCGTTACTTCGGTTCCTCGGCCGCGACGGACGCCTTTTACGTAGCGTTTAGACTGCCGAATATGCTACGACGCCTTTTTGCTGAAGGGGCTTTTCAGCAAGCGTTTGTGCCGATGCTCTCCGATGTGAAAGCGACAACTTCTGAGACCGAGGTCAGAACCTTCATTGATCGAATTTTCAGCGTCTTAGCAAGCGCTTTAGTCATTACCAGCATTATCGGGGTGTTGGCAGCACCGGTTTTAGTGTGGTTGATTGCTGGAGGCTTGGCAGAGAACCCTGCCGGGTTTGACCTGGCCGTTGAAATGACGCGTTGGATGTTCCCGTACATCTTCTTTATGAGTTTGGTAGCAATGAGCGCCGGGGTGTTAAACACCTGGAAGCACTTTGCAATTCCTGCGTTTACGCCTGTCCTTTTAAATATTTCATTTATCACGTTCACGTTACTTCTGACGCCTCATTTGGATCGTCCCATTATGGCTTTGGCCGTTGCGGTGATCGTAGGCGGGGTTTTACAGTTAGGGATTCAGATTCCATCACTCATGCGCTTGGGCGTGTTACCCCGTCCGGTAAATCCCATCACAGCACTCAAAGACATTGCCGTTAGACGCGTGCTCAAATTGATGGTGCCGGCACTGTTTGGTGTGGGCGTGGCACAACTGTCGCTTCTTATCAATACGAACATTGCTTCGCGCTTAGCCACGGGTTCTGTGACCTGGCTTTCTTTTGCTGATCGCTTGATGGAGTTTCCGACGGCATTATTGGGCGTTGCATTGGGTTCGGTGCTTTTACCCAGTCTTGCCGGAGCGTACGCCAAAGGGGACTTAGAGCGCTATAACTCGCTATTGGATCATGGTCTTCGACTGGTCGTACTATTGGCTGTACCAGCCGCTGTCGGTCTTGGCCTTATGGCCGAGGCTCTTGTTGCTTTTCTTTATCAAGGGAAAAACTTCCAAGTGTTTGACGTGATGCAAACAAGCCTGGCGGTTATGGGGTACTCATTTGGGCTTTTGGGGCTTATTGCCATCAAAATTTTGGCACCGGCCTATTACGCTCGAAAAGACATTCGTACGCCTGTTAAGGTGGCAGCGGTAAGTCTTGTGTGCGTGCAATTGTGTAACCTCATTACGGTCCCGCTTTTTGCCCATGCGGGCCTGGCTTTGTCAGTGGGTGTCGGCAGTTGTGTTAATGCACTGATTCTTCTCGTTATTCTTTTTAAGCGTGGCCAATATCGACCGGTTAAAGGTTGGGGCATTTGGTGCGGGCGCGTGATTTTGGCAACGGTTGCGATGGCGGGGATTTTGGTTTATCTGCAAGGTGGCGTTGATTGGGCCGGGATGCAAGGCGAGTGGGTTAAACGCGCCGGTCTTGTGCTCGTTTACATCGGCGCAGCGATCGTTGTTTACTTTGGAATTCTCATTGCCCTGGGTCTTCGTCTGCGTCACTTAAGACCGCGTTATGACATCTAAAACAAAATGGTGAGTTCAGGCCTATAAGCCTGAAGCTCACCGTTAACCAATATTATTTTCAAACTTCTGGTTACTCTTCTAGATACTCTCGATCAAAGGGCATGCATTCAGGCCACGCAATCAGTCGGTCATGATCCATGGTTTCAATAGCCGCAGGACCGGTTTCAGCGGTATTGACTGCAAAATTGAGTTTTGCGTAAACATTGGCAACATCTTCGAGCAAAACGTCTTGAGCATCAAGTCTTTCATCTTCAAGGCGCTCAAGCGCTTCAGATAAACATTCCAGAGCATCGGTTAAGGCAACCGAGAGCCATTCGCGGTCAACAGTCATAGGATCGTGCTGTAAAAGGGTTAAAAAGTGCAAAGTGATGACAAAAGATCACCCAAAAAACAGGCGATACATTTACAATGTTCACATTATATTCACGGGCACGATTATCAGTGATTAGGAGCGGCTTTGTCGCTCGTTTTGGCACACTAAAAAGGCCATTTCGTAGTCTTTTAAGTATTGTGCTCAGCAACCGATTTAAAGCGCTTTCGACAAGGATTGCTAATTATGAGAATGTACGCAAAAACCGCCTTAGCCTTGGGTGTTGTAATGGCAATGAGCGCAGCTCAAGCGGCCAATTTAGGGCAGCTTAGAGTCGACAGTCGTGCGGGGCAGAATTTTTCAGCCACTTTTGTTGTCGAGGGTACGGTACAGCAAGGAACGTCGTTGACGGCTCGTTTAGCACCTGAAGAAGTCTATACGCGTCATCACATGACAATGCCCGAAAGCGCAAAGGGGCTTAACCTTGCGTTGATTAAGAAAAATCCCTTGACGCTTCGCATTGCCGGGACTAAACCTGCTGTTGAGCGCGCATTTGCCTTGTTGGTGGAATTAAACGAAGGCGGTCAAGTCACTCTCCGTCAATACAATATCCATCTCGGTGCAACGGGTTCGGTTGAGCCTGTCGCCGTGCAAACGAATGCGCCGGTGCGTGCTACTCAACCTGCGGTAGCTGCTGCTTCCGTTGATCCGGTGGCCCAAGCTTTGGAGCAAAGTAAGAAAGAAACCAAGGTTGCCACCAAGCCCGCAACCAAGGAAGCTCAATCGTTGACGCCGCTTCAACGCATGCAAGCCAGAAATTATGACTTGGATGAACCCATCACGGTAGAAGCCGGTTACACACCTTGGTCTTTAGGCGTCCTTTATCAAAAGCGTTATCCTGGTGCAACGGTCAATCAAGTGTTGGTGGCTTTGGCCGTGCATAACCCGGAGGCGTTCCCTGCCGGAAACGTTCAACAGTTAAAGTCCGGCGCCAAGATTTCTGCGCCACCGGCCTCTCTCGTTGATTCGATTAACGCACAAACAGCTCGTGAAATTGTACAAAAGGGCTTAAATATTGAGGAAGTTTCCAAGCGTCCGATGCCCATTGCTCAAGGCGCGCCCGCGGAACATAAGAAGTCTGTCGCTCAAGCTGCTCAAGCACAAAAGCCCACGCAACCGAAGCCTGCTGTGGTAGATACGCCAGTCGTTCAACCGCCGGTAGCTCCTGTTGACCAGTTGGCTCGAGAGCCGGTGCCTACTGATTCACAAGCCGTGCCACCCACAACGCAACCTGCGTTGCCTGATGCCGCTCCTGTTGAAACACCGCCTCAAATGGCTACGGAACCCGCGGCTGAACAAGTCTTGCCGCCTGATACAAGCATCGTGACGGATTCGTCTTCTGCCCAAGACTCTATGCCGACGCTTGAAATCATGACCGAAGAAGAGCCTGTGGTTGAAGAAGAATCGTCTAGTTGGCCGTGGTATCTCTTGATTGCGGCAATGTTGGGTGCTGCAGGCTTTATCTTCTGGCGCACAAAGCGCGGCCGTCATGTGGATTTCCAAAGCTTTAAGCGTGTGATGAACCAAACCCCGACCACTCGTCGTGAGCCCGTGGCAGGTACTCGCCAAGGTGCTCAGACTGCACAACCGGCTCAAACGATTCAAGGGGCACCCAGTGCTCAATCTGTTGCTCAATCTCAACGAGTCGCTCAATCCGCCACTTCTGCGCCTGAGGTAAAGCAACACGCTTCGCCCTCGGTTTTTGAACGTCCGAGTGCTCCTGAGCGAGTAGAACCTACTTTTTCTACAACGCAGGTAGCGGCTGCGACATCAAAACCCACTTCTCCAGAAGATACTACAGGCAACGTGTTTGATTTGGTCTCGGATGATACGTCAGTGACAAAACCTGTCACTGACCAAGTAGCCGCTCAAACGCAGGCCGCAAATCCCGCTCAATCTCAAGCAACAACGAGCAACATGAAGGATTCACTCGATATGGCGCGTTCTTTCATTTCGATTGGTGCGCGTTCTGAAGCTGTATCGTTACTTCAAGAGGTGCTTCGCAACGGCTCTGCTTTAGACCGAGCCGAAGCAGAACAGCTCCTTAAACAAGTGCGTGAGCACGCCTGATGCGAGTTGCGTTAGGTATTGAGTATGACGGATCGGCTTTTTGCGGTTGGCAACACCAACC
The DNA here is from genome assembly GCA_900553105.1 of uncultured Sutterella sp. Lineage (GTDB taxonomy): Bacteria > Pseudomonadota > Gammaproteobacteria > Burkholderiales > Burkholderiaceae_F > Aphodousia. The sequence continues at coordinate 11,340 of USCE01000016.1, read as the reverse complement.
ACAAATGCCGACTGTTCAAGAGACGCTGGAATCCGCACTGAAATCCTTTTCAACTGTCTCGCTTCGCACGGTCTGTGCCGGTCGAACCGATACGGGAGTGCACGCTACACATCAAGTGGTGGATTTTGAGTCTCCCGTTCAAAGACCTCTGACAGCTTGGGTTAGGGGCGTTAACGCCTATTTGCCTTCAACCGTCGCTGTGCGTTGGGCGCGTTTTGTGCCGGATGATTTTTCTTCTCGCTTTTCGGCTGTTGAGCGAACGTATGAGTATTGGATTCTCAATGATCCCGTGCGCTCTCCTTTGTTAGCCTCACGCACCGGATGGCTTTTCAGACCTTGTGATGAAACGAAGATGCAAGAAGCGGCCGATCTTTTAATTGGTGAGCATGACTTTTCTAGTTTCCGTGCTTCTGAATGTCAAGCGAAGACGCCGATTAGATTCGTTCACGAAGTCACCGTAAAGCGTTTCGGTCGCATGATCGGCATTCGACTTCGAGCCAACGCTTTTTTACACCATATGGTTCGAAATATTGTCGGCAGTCTCGTCTATGTCGGCACCGGTCGAGAAAGCCTTTCTTGGTTTAAGGAAGTGTTTGAAGCAAAGGATCGCACCTTGGCAGCGCCTACCTTTGCGGCATCAGGGTTATATCTGGTCGGTGTGAAATATCCGGACCAACCCGATTTACCAAGCTATAGTCCTACGGTGTGGCCTTTTGAGTAACGGTACAAAATCACCTGTTTGGGTGACGTTTTTCTCAGGCATCCAATGCTAAAATTCCACAATTGTCTATGAAGTTATTTAACGGATCGTTGTTTTTAACAAAACAACGATCGATTAGGAACTAAATACCATGAGTTGGATTGATCGTTTATTGCCCCGCATTCACAAAAGTGATAAAGAATCGGCTGATAAAAAAGAAAGCGTGATTCCCGAAGGGCTTTGGACCAAGTGTCCGAGTTGTGAGCAGGTGCTTTATACCGAAGAGTTGCGTGACTCTTTAATGGTGTGCCCCAAGTGTGGGCATCACATGCGAATCAGTGCCCGTGAGCGCGTTGAAACGTTTTTAGATCCCACTCAGCAAGAAGAGTTAGCCCAAGATGTTGTGCCAACGGATCCCTTAAAGTTTGTCGATAGCAAACCGTATCCGGCTCGCGTCAAGCAAGCGCAGGCTAAGACAGGAGAAACCGATGCGTTGGTGGTTAAGCGAGGCACGCTTCGCGGACTTCCCGTTGTGGTCGCAGCTTTCGAATTTAATTTCATGGGCGGCTCCATGGGCTCGGTTGTCGGTGAACGTTTTGTGCGCGGTGTGGCAGAAGCGACTCGCATGAAGTGCCCCTTCATTTGTTTTGCAGCTTCGGGTGGCGCACGTATGCAAGAAGGTTTGCTGTCTTTGATGCAGATGGCTAAAACCACAGCCGCAGTTGCAGGGTTAGCCGAAGAAAAGTTGCCTTTTATTTCTGTTTTAACTGATCCTACAATGGGTGGTGTTTCGGCAAGTTTTGCCTTTATGGGTGATGTGGTGATTGCTGAACCCAAGGCTTTGATCGGCTTTGCCGGTCCTCGCGTTATCGAGCAAACCGTGCGTGAAAAGTTGCCCGAAGGTTTCCAGCGCTCCGAATTCCTACTGAAAAAAGGTGCCATTGATATGATTGTCGACCGCCGGGAAATGCGAGCCAACATCGCTGAAGTGATTGCGATGCTTATGAGAAAACGCATCACGGATGCATCAAATTAAAGGCTGATGTTAAAACAATAAGTACTGACTGATTGAATCAATTCGACCACGCTAATGCGTGGTCGAATTGCCTAGAGGTCCCAAATGTCTCAAGAAAAAGATAGTTTGAATGCCTGGTTGGACTTTGTTCTTGCCTCGCATCCCGAAAGTACGATCGAATTGGGTTTAGCGCGTATGAAAACCATGCTCTCGCGCATGAAGATCACGTTTAATTGCCCTGTGATTACGGTCGCTGGTACAAACGGTAAAGGTAGTACCTGCGCCATGCTTGAAGCAATTTACAAGGCCGCTGGTTACAAGACCGCCAAACACACATCCCCGCATATGTTGCGTTTTAACGAACGTGCTTGCATTAACGGTGTTGATGTTGATGATGCAACGCTTGTGGAAGGCTTCAAGGCCGTGGAAGCGGTTCGTGACGGATTGGGCTTGACATATTTCGAGTACACAGCATTAGCTATCCTCAAAGTCTTTCAATGGGCAAAGCCCGATGTAGTGATTTTGGAAATTGGTCTTGGCGGTCGACTTGATGCTATTAATGCGCTCGAATCGACGGCTTCGATTGTAACTACTATCGGGATCGATCACGAGGCCTATTTGGGTAACACGCGCGACAGTATCGGCTGGGAAAAGGCTCACATTTATCGAGCCGGAAAACCGGCTGTTTGCGCCGATCGCAATCCTCCCGTCAAACTTATGCAGTACGCAAAAGCGCTGGGAACACATCTTTATGTCTACGGACAGGACTTTGACATTAAAGAAGTCACAAACGATGAGTGGCAGTTTGTTTTTGGCAAGGACTCTTGGTCAATTTGTCCGCCGGCTCTCGCAGGCATCAATCAAAAAGATAACGCTGCCGGCGTCTTGGCCTTGGTCTATCTTTTGCAAGATAAGCTTCCTGTGACACAAAAGGCCATTGTTCAGGGGCTTAAGGCCGTGAAGTTAAAAGCGCGGTTTGAAACTATTTCCAAAAATCCCACGATCATTTTGGATGTGGGACACAATCCGCATGCAGCAGCTGTGTTGGCACAAAACGTTCAACAATTACCCCAAGACGGTAAGCTTATAGCCGTTTTCGGGATGCTTGCCGATAAAGACATGATTGATGTCATTAAACTGATGAGTCCTCATGTGGATGAGTGGTTTATTTCGGGGTTACCTAAACCTCGGGGGGCCGATTGTGAACTGTTGCGACGCACCATGTTGGAAGCGGGGGTTGATGATAGTAAAATCAAAGCGTTTGAGACAATTGAGAGCGCATTTGATGCGGCCCGTCAAGAAGCCTCAATCATTGATAAAATACTCATTTTCGGTTCCTTTGTGACCGTGACTGCAGTCCTGGCTAAATTGGCATAAAGCTTAATGCAAGAAGACAAGAACACCCCGCGAAAAACGGCTTTTTGGAAGACTTCGGCATCGATCGAAGAGGTCTCAACCGAAGAGTCGCTTCGCATGACAGCTGACGAAACTCAAGAACAGCGCCAAAAAAACCGATTTCGTCATCGGGTCATTGGTGTTGTGACGCTTTTGGCTACGCTTGGTGTCTTTTGTCCTTTAATTTTTTATCCGCCAAGTTTTATTATCGATAATCAAGCCGCAACGGATATTCCGGCTATTAAAAAGGAACCCTTCTATAAGTTAGAACTCACCGTCAATCAACCCGTGCCTCAAGCACAAGTGCCCGGGGAAAATGCTTTGAAGGATCTAACAACGCCCAATGTTGTGGGGCAAGCTCCTGAGGCGCGTCATGCGCCTAAAGATGCGGAAGTTGAGTCTTCCCAAGTTAAAGAGACTTCCCCAAGCACTCAATCGCAAGACACATCTGCGGGCGGATTTTTTATTCAGGTGATGGCGACGAGTAGCGAGGCCGGCGCCATGCGTGAGATGGCTCGCTATCAAGCCATGGGCTACCCAGTGTATTCGGTGAAGGTTCAAAAAAAGGCGGCGACACTGTGGCGCGTCCGTTTGGGGAACTTTAAAACCCGAGCCGAAGCTGATCGAGCTGTGCAGTTTTTGGACAATCGAAAGATTTCTCACTTACCGGTGCAAAAGGCTGAAAGCGCCGTAGGCAATGTTCAGCGTTTAACACCGCCCGCTCAGAGCTTGCAGGGGGCCAGTCAAAAGGCGCAGACAATGAAGGCGCCGGTTGCTAAGTCTGGCGAAACCGCAAAAACGACCACGCGTCAAACGAAACCCGAAGTAAAGTCTCAGACAACAAAGGCATCAACGGCTTCAAGCGCGGCTAAATCTGCGGCTAAAGTAACAAAGACGCAGGAGAAGACTCAAACTAAGGCACAAACGGCGACTAAGAGTACAAAGAGTGCCAATAGCGCCGCTAGTGCTCAACCTGCCAAGAGTCAAAAGTCAACACCTGCGGCAAAACCCAAAACGTCAGTTGATCCGGTTGCTGATATTTTGAGAGCGAGCAATCGCGATGTGATTGCCGAGCAGATTGCTAAAGAGAAAAAGAAACAATAACTTTTCAAATAACAAGCGAAAGGAATACTCAACGTGAATGAATTGGATTGGGCAGTATTAATCGTCGTGGGGCTCTCGACCGCGGTCGGCGTCTCACGTGGAGTGGTGCGTGAAATCCTCTCGATTGTCGGCTGGGTGATCGGGATTGTGTTTGCGCTGAAATTCTCAACACAGTGCGCCGATATGATTCCTCTGGAAAGCCTGGGACCAGCGGTTCGTACAATTATTGCGGCTATCATTATCTGCGTTTTGTGTGTCTTTGCCGTGGGGCTTTTAGGCACTATTTTGCGAAAGATGCTTGAAGTTGCTCGAATCAGTGCTGAAGATCGAGTCTTGGGTAGTGTGTTCGGTCTTTTGCGTGGAGTGCTTTTTGTTTGTGCCGTGGTATTTCTAGCTGGCATGACGTCTGCACCGACTACGCAGATGTGGAAGCAATCATTTACGATTCCGCTGGCAGAAAACTGCATTGATTTGATGATGCCGCTGTTGCCTGACTCAATCGTGAAACTTCGTCGTTAAGAACAATAATAAGGGCGACGAATAATAAAATTTTTAATTTCCAATTAGGAGCTAACAAATGTGTGGGATTGTTGGTCTTTATTCTCAGGAGCCCGTAAATCAACGGCTCTATGATGCGTTGCTGCTACTGCAGCATCGCGGTCAAGATGCGGCAGGGATTGCCACGCTTGACGGTTTGACATTTCATATGCACAAAGCCATGGGCTTGGTGCGCGATGTCTTCAGAACGCGTGATATGCGTAATTTGCTCGGTACCTCTGGCGTCGGCCAAGTGCGCTATCCGACGCAAGGCAACGCCGAAAGTAATGAAGAAAGCCAACCTTTTTACGTGAACGCTCCTTATGGCATCATGTTTGTTCATAACGGCAATCTCACGAATGCCGAAGCGATCAAGCAAGAGCTCTACGATGCCGACCGTCGTCACATCAATACAACGAGTGACTCCGAAGTGCTTTTAAACGTCTTTGCTGATGAACTTTCCCGCTTGACGTTAAATACCAAGATTTCTCCTGAAATTGTGTTTCAAGCTGTAGGGGGAGTTCACAACCGTGTTAAAGGGGCGTATGCCTGTATCGCTTTGATTGCTGGCAAAGGTATGTTGGCTTTCCGTGACCCGTACGGTATTCGCCCGTTGTGCTACGGTACTAAGGAAACTGAAAAGGGAACGGAAATTCTCTTTGCTTCGGAGTCTGTGGTACTTGAAGCCTTGGAATTTAACAACATCATTGACGTTCAACCCGGTGAAGCGGTTTGGGTTGATGCTAAGGGTAACGTCAGCAAAGCACAATGCGCCCAAGAACACCGCTTAATGCCGTGTGCTTTTGAGTTTGTCTATCTGGCTCGCCCCGACAGCGTCATTGACGGTATTTCGGTTTACGGCGCTCGTTTGCGTTTGGGTGAATACTTGGCCCACGAAGTAGCTCGTCAAATCCCGGTGGATGAAATTGATGTTGTAATGCCGATTCCGGATAGTTCTCGCCCGGCTGCTCAACAGTTGGCTCAACGATTGCATTTGCCGTATCGTGAAGGCTTTATTAAGAATCGCTACGTGGGGCGCACCTTCATCATGCCCAGCCAAGCGATGCGCAAAAAGACTGTTCGTCAAAAGCTCAATGCCATGGCAGTGGAGTTTAAAGACAAGAACGTTCTGTTGGTCGATGACTCCATTGTGCGCGGCACGACGATGTTGGAGATCGTGCGCATGACGCGCCAAGCCGGTGCGAAGAAAGTCTTTGTGGCTAGCGGTGCTCCTCGTGTCTGCTTCCCCAATGTCTACGGTATCGACATGCCTACCCGCGGGGAATTAATCTGCGGTGACGGTAAGGAAGGTCCTGAAGTGGCCAAGCTCTTGGAAGCTGATGCCGTGATCTATCAACGCTTGGAAGATATGAAGTCGGCTTTAAAGGATATGAATCCTGCCATTGAAGACTTCGAATGCTCATGCTTTGACGGTCGTTATGTGACCGGTGATATTGATGAAGCCTATCTCGCCCGCCTAGATGCACAAGCCCAAACCGCAAAGGCTCGCGCAAAGCAAAATAAAGTAAATCAGGATGATTAAAAAGACTGGTTTATGAAGTTAGGGCAGTTTTTAAACTGCCCTAAATTGTTTGAGAATTTGAAATTAATGAATGATATCTTGGCGAAAGAGGACTTTTTTGACCGTTAACGCAATGATCTTGATGTCCAACATCAAAGATCGATTTTCCATATACCAAGTGTCAAGCGCAATTTTTTGATCAGTTGTCACTGTTGTTCGTCCATTAATTTGAGCCCATCCCGAAATTCCGGGTATTAGCCGATCAATACCATATTGCCGACGTTGTCGTAGGATTCGTTTTTCAATAAAAAGTAAAGGGCGGGGACCTACTAAAGACATCTCACCGGTTAGAACACACCATAGTTGCGGTAACTCGTCAATGCTTGTTTTACGGATCCATTTGCCGACAGTCGTTATGTAGCGATCGGCTTCAACAAAGTCCTCGGCGCCAATTCTGGGGGTGCCGACAATCATTGAACGAAATTTCGGCATGGCAAAGGGTTTGCTGTTTTTGCCGATACGAGATGACCAATAAATCGCAGGACCGGGACTGTCGAGTTTAATCAAAATAGCAACGACAAAGCACAGCGGCACCGTAAGCGGTGTGCTGAACAATACAAGCACAATGTCCAAGATGCGTTTAGAGAGGTTGTAAAAAAAGACCCGCACTGCGTAGCTCTGAAGATTCACTATTCCAAGTCTAAAATTCTAGTTGACATTGTGACAATTTGTCGAAAAATGTTGGCTTTTTAAGGGTTATTCTTACTTTTCAGTTAGGAGTACCTCAAGCGCAGGATTGCCATTTTGCAACAAACTCGTCTTCATCAAACTAAGTACCGAAGTCCGTAGAGGAATCTTAACTTTTTGCACAACAAAGGGTAAAAGCCGAGCTGAAGTTGAAATGACAATCATCTTCTCTTTCACTTCGATTTTGGCAAAGGGGAGAATTTTTGTTAATTCATCCATGTTTTCAACGGTACCTTGCTCGACATTGACCCAACCCCATGCCTCAAACGGTGCAAATTGGAAAAAGCCCAACCCCAATACATTTTGGGAGCCGGCATAGAGTTTGATCAATGGAATGAAATTTTCTTCCACTTGTGTGGTGTAAGCGTTGGCGTTCCAGAAAAGTCCTCGTGTATCGATGGGCTTGGGAATAATTTCCTCAATAAAGTTTGTCGCCACAGGGGAAACTTGTGGCCAGACTGGATGTGCTCGAGCTTTATCTAATAAGTGCCTTAAGCCTGGATGCATCGCATCATAAGTTTTCAGAAACTGGCGTTTATCTTTTTGGATTTCACCAGGAGACAGCCAGGCTTTGCGAGTTTTTTCATCCAGAACTTCATCAAATTTGGCCGACTCTAATTTTGCTAATTTTTCTCGAAGAGCAATATTGTCAATGGCAATTCCTTTTCTTTCGGCAAGCGCAATGGTTTCCCTTTCCATTTGATCAACAATGTTAGCTTTCATAGGTTTAAAAGCCAGTTCTTCTATAACAACCCCACGGGCAATATGTTGTTCAAATCGTGCAGGCATGTTGAACGTCTTCCCAATGTAAGCGTGCTTTCCAGGACGAATTTGTAAATAAATCCCGGAAAGAAATTCTGCTTTGCCAAAAAGATGAGAAATGCTTCTTACACCTCTTACATCAACAATTCGTTTAAATCCCAATTGGTACGCGGCATTCATGCCGAAAACAGAGATTTTGGCCATGTATTTCCTCGTTCATAAACCCTATTAAAAGCACAGGATCATAGATTTTTTCAATCGGATCATCATTTGAAACTGTCGATAGTTGATTTTTCTAGCAGTAATTTGGTTAAATATCGATAGACAGTGTTATGCATCCACTATGAGCGCTGACGGAAACCGATTTTTGGGAATTGAATTGGAAAAAATTGACTCATGCAGTACATCAAAAAACTATCCCGCCGAGTGATTAACTTTTTAACCAAACCATCAAAACAAAATGATTCATATGCCGATGAAATTCTGGCTATGAAGTTTGATGCAAAAGAAGCATTTAATACTGTGTATTTTCTAGTTGCTCTCATTTTGGTTTCACCTTTTTTGGAGATGGATGCTAAAGGGGATTTGCATACAAGATTGGCGCAAATTAGCCGAAAATCCCCATCAGTAGGCACCCAAATATGGAAGGACAATCACTAATTTTTCGTTGTGTTATTTCTTTGTTCTTGGGTAATTACTTCAAACTCTGTGAGTTCTACGTTCCGTGTTTTTTCTCCGATGATTTGAAGACTTTGTTTTAAAGTCGAGGAATCGTCTTTTTCTTCACTTAGTTTTTCTTGGTATTGCGTTGGACTTGAGTAAAGAAAGCCACCAAGATAGGCATTGCTGATTACCGTTGAAACCCCAGATTGTTTTTCGTCATATAAAGCTTTTGCAACATTGGTAGAGCCTCGGTCTTGAAGCATTGTTTGCTCTAGTTTCGATGATTGCTCTTGATTACTCAATCGTTGTGAGTTAACGGATTTTTCGACACCTCTGCTATCTGGAGTTTCGTACACGGATTTATCTCCAATGGCATGCTTTTGAGCATTTCGACTATCGAGTCGATTCGCGTCAATGGAATCTTGCAATACCGCTTGCTGTTCATTGACAAAATCAGGGCGACGAGCACTTCCCATAGCGTCTATCTTTTGAAGACTCAAAGGTTGCATGTTGGAATTAACTGGAGTTTTCTTTCGAATATCATCTTGCAGTTGTTGAGCAAAATACGAGCGTGCTTGACTGCTATGAAATAGCGCACTTTGAGCAGCTTCGGGAGACCCAAAAAGATCTGTGGCTTTTTGCAAAGCGTAGGGCGACGTATCCATCATGGTGCGAATGTCTTGGTTAGAGACGTATCCCGTATTTTGTTGAGCAGCACGGTGGCTTGATTGCTCAAAACCCTTAGATTGACTAAGGTTGAATGCAGTGGTGAGTTGTGACTCAAAGCTTTGCGCTGCACTGCGAATGGCAGAATCCTGTGTTTGTTCTGCTATTTGTCGCGTAGCGCTTAATAAACTTTGGTACGCTTCTTGTCGCTCAGTGCTACTTGCAGAACTATTTTGACCCGTGGCAGTGTCTATACGGTTTTGAAGGGTAGATAGCTTTAGTCCTGAAGAAAGGTATGTGCCGGGTTCTGCCTTGACAGTCTTAATTGGAGTGCCATTGTTAAATGAAGAATTTGAATTTTGGAAATTGGGCTTTGCAAAGGGAGTATTAGCCGACAAAGTACGGCTTGTACTTTGAGATTTCTCTAGAGATTGACTGACATTGTTTACCAAATTACGTGAAGAACTCGTTGACTCTGAGTTTGGATGTATTGTGGCATTAACACTACCACTAGATTGAGTACTAGCCGATTCCGAATTACTCAAAGATGACGAAAGCGTTTGCGAAGTGCCTGCACTTAGCGTTTCGCTCATGCTCGTTTGTGAAGAGTCCTTGGACATTATGCCCGATTGTCGACTAACTTCAGCGTTTAAAAGACGCGTAAAACCGGCTATGGCTCGATCACTGGTTTGTGTTGCCATGGATTGCAAAGCATTGACGGATTGCGAGTACCCATAACTTGTCGAAAGACTACTCGAAGAGCCCGAGCTTGCATTATCTCCAAGTCCTACGGAATTCGTTACCCCCATGGATACCGGTGTAACACTCATGCCGGTTACCGTGCCGTTACCGGCACGAGTAACACTGCCGTAAGCCGATGCCGTGCGAAGCATGTCAGCAGAAGTAAACGAAGTCGATAAATCGTTTTTATTACCGGAGACATTATTGGTCGAGACATTGCCCCATGAGGTATTACCAAGATTAATGCTCCCCGATGCCAATCCCGCACCTTGAGATTGTGCGGCATTTTGAGCCGGGGCCATGATGGAACCGGCCAGTTGTGCCGTAGCCATATCACTGCCTTTGGCAATGGCAAATGCAATAACAGGGGCCATGATGGTTAAAAAGCCTGCGATAGCTTGAGAGCTTGCCCCAAATTCTCGAATTAAGTTTGCTGCAAAGACGGTATTGGCTCCGTATTCTGCAATGATTTGATTCATGGGATGTGCATCCACCGTCACCATCAAATAGTTCATGACAGCTGAGATCGGAGCCCACAATTGAATCCAAATCAAAAGTGTCAGGTAGCTGCGAAGTAACATCATAGACATGTGACCCAAGGCAATCATCATGATGAAAACAAGGGGAAAGGACGCAAGAATCACAAATTCCAAGGCGTTTCTTACTTTCGGCAGTGCATCTTTGGCAATCTGAGCCATTGTGCGGTAGTTAATTTCACTCGCAAGATTGCCTTGTGATTTCGCAAGATTGGAGGCAAGTGCCAAAGGGTGATCGGCTAATGCCGCCACATTGGCAATATCTTCTCCTAACGTGTTCATAAAAACCGAGTGTTTAATTGACGTTGAGAGACTGCGACTAATGCCCAACAAAAGACTCTCAGACTGAGGCAGTACGCGCAAAATGAGGTTAGACGCATCAACCGAGTCCGGGATTAATTTCATAGCAAGGTGGCGCTCGATAGCAGGCACCTCAACGGTATTGAGGTGACTTTCAATGACAGTGGCCGCTTCATCGCAACCGATCCAGTTGTTATCCAAGTCGGGTGTGCGACGAGCAGGATTAAGCCAGCCGGCTTGTGTGATCGTTTGCCAGAGATTACCCGATTGTGTGAGCGCATCAATTTTTTCGGGATAATCAACAAGCTCCGGCACCACGCAGTATCGATTAAAGTCACCGATCAAGAGCCGGCCTTGAGGGGTGACGGGACCTGCAGCAAGAAGTGCCGAGACCGCTCGCTGTGGGAAAACCATCCCGAAGCGCGAAAACCGTTCGGCATCAACGGCAGTAAAGACGTTTTCAAAGCTTTGTGTTAACCAATGACCCACGTGAGACGTGGTGCCGGCCATAAAAGCAATGCCAAGCGGGACGTTTTGCACGACATAGACCGTACCTGCACGATCGTCCCGAATGTTCATGTCGACTTTGGGAACCAACGTAATGGTATAAAAAATCAACCTGTCTCTTATACACATCTCCGAGCCCACGAGA
>USCE01000015.1 GCA_900553105.1 uncultured Sutterella sp. | reverse complement strand
ATCGTCGGCAGCGTCAGATGTGTATAAGAGACAGGTATAGCGTTGGCTAGCCCCTTCGTGAAGTGGGTTTTGATAAAAGAGACAGTAAAGACAACGGGTTTCACAAAAAGGTATATGAAGATACGCGAGCCCGGTTCCGCTGCGAGGACGATCGTATTGAGTCTCGATGACTTGACGAGCTTCTTCGCCTAAAAGAGGGTGACCGCCCGTATGAGGATGAACCGTTACTTTGCTGTCAAAGGCATCTCGCAGGGGATTGTCGGAAATGGTTGCCTTGAATTTCAACAGGTCTTCAATTGGCATTGACATGCCACCTGTCATTATCTTTTGCCCGTCTTCAAAGCTTTTCGGGGGCGGATTTTTGGGATGCATCGACAACTCTCACGTTATGGTAATAAGAATTATTATCAAATGACGTGAAATACTATCGAATGATTCTCTGAAAAGCCAATAAAATCAGCTTTGCAATAGGTTCAATCTATCGAAAAATCGAAATTAATAGTTATTTTAAATGAGAGTTGGTCTCATTTTTGAGATTCGATCAGGGCCCTTTTGGCCTCGAGTTCTTCCCAGCGGGTGTAACCTTCAGCAATTTTTGTTTCAAGCATCTGAAGTCGTTCTGCATCAGCCTTCACTTCAGCTGGCGTGTGTGTTGTGTAGTAATCAGGAGCACTAATAGCGGCAATAGCAGCCTCGTGTTCAGTTTCCCATTGCATGATCTGATCAGGCAGGGTTTCCAGTTCCCGATTTTCCTTGAACGTTAGTTTGAGTTTTTCCTGGCGTGGCTTGCGAGTAGGCACTTTGGTTGTAGTGGCAGGGGCCCTTTTGTCTTCTTGGGGAACCGGACGGTAGCGAAGCCAATCGGAATAGCCTCCGACATATTCTCGCCAAAGTCCGTCGCCTTCAGGTGCTAAAACTTCCGTAACCACGTTATCCAAAAACTGCCGGTCATGGCTCACGAGAATGAGCGTTCCGGGGTAGTTTTGCAGTGTTTGTTCGAGCAATTCCAGCGAATCGATATCTAAATCATTGGTCGGCTCATCGAGCACCAAGAGATTGGCTGGCAGTGCGAAAAGCTTTGCCAAAAGCAGCCGATTGCGTTCGCCACCCGAGAGATTAGAAACGGGGACATTGGCTCGGCGAGGCGGGAATAAAAAGTCGCCGAGATAGGCCATGATATGCTTTTTTGTGCCTCCGACCTCTATCCATTCACTGCCAGGTGATACGGTTTCAGCGACAGTCAGTTCGGGGTTCAATTGTGCACGCAACTGATCAAAATAAGCAATTTGTAAATTGGTCCCGAGCTTAACGGTACCGGCATCGGGAGCTAATTTTCCTAAGATTAGGGAAATAAGAGTACTTTTCCCAACGCCGTTTTTGCCGATGAGGCCCAAACGATCTCCGCGAAGTAATCGGAAATTAAGATTTTTGACGATTTGTTTGTCGCCAAAGGATAAAGAGATGTCTTCGAGTTCGGCAACAATTTTTCCGCTTTTCATCCCGGCGTCAATGTTGAGGTTGATTTGTCCGAGTCGATCTCGGCGAGCGGCTCGTTCCTCGCGCAGACGTTCAAGACGTCGAACGCGGCCCTCATTTCGGGTGCGGCGCGCTTCAATGCCCTTGCGAATCCAGACTTCCTCTTGGGCCCAGAATTTGTCAAATTTACGCCGTTCAACCTCCTCGGCGTAAAGCTCTTGCTCTTTGCGTTGCTCGTAAGCTTTGAAGTTTCCGGGATAACTGCGTAACACACCGCGGTCAAGTTCTACGATGCGAGAACTTACCGCATCTAAGAACATGCGATCGTGCGTGATTACCATCAAGGACTTCGCACCTTTGCATTCGGATTGAACGAGCTCTTCCAGAATTAAGATGCCTTCAATGTCGAGGTGGTTGGTTGGTTCGTCAAGTAACATCAACTCCGGATTTTGTGCAAAAGCCAAGGCTAAGGCAGCACGTTTGCGTTCGCCGCCCGATGCTTTATTTAACGGTTTATCAGGATCGAGCTTGAAGCGGTGGAGATACTCTTCTAGGCGGGCGAGTCGACGCCATTTCTCACGCTCATCGGTCACATTTTCAAGTTGACCGCGAATGATTAACGAGTCTTTGCATGTGGGAGAGTCAGGCAAAAGAGGCTCTTGCTCGACATAGGCAATGCTTAAAGCATCCTTGACGGTCATTGCGCCGTCATCGAGTTTATCAACACCGGCAATAATCCGCAGTAAAGAACTTTTACCCGTACCGTTTCGACCGATAATTCCAATGCGTTCATCATTGGCGACCGTCAAGTTTGCGGCATCGAGCAAAGGCTGGTCGCCGAAAGCAAGCTCTGCATCTTGGAGAGTGACAAGCGTGGGCATAGAATCAACAGTTTTGTTTATTGGGGTCGCGTAATGGCTCGAGTCATTTCTTCCGGAGTACTACGTTGCACATAGCCCGAGCGAATCATTGCCGGCTGTCCTAGGCGTTGTACATTGCCGGTTAGTGCTTGATTAAACGACAATTGCCCGGTAGCACCGTTGACGGTAATTTCAGGTTTCCAATGCATCCATTGGATAGCCAGACGATAAGCATCTACGCCGAATGCAAATAGGCGGCGTTCAATTAGGCTTTGAGGCATATCGACACCATAAACGGCCTTAAAATCTTGACGATTTACATCAATAGCTAGGGGAGCGTCGACAAAGCCTGTATTTTGTAGGTCATAAGTTAACGAAGCGACTCTGTTTTGTGTTGAATCGCCGGGATTAATCAAACTGGTGCCCCATACTCGTGTCAAACGCGGTAAACGAGGTTTCACCATGGCAGCCATACGGGCGTCCATAGCAAGAAAGGCCGCATAATAGGGAGGCGCTTCGAATTCTATTTTGGCACGATAACGCGCCATCGCTCGCTCATTGCGAAGTTTGACACGCTGATATCCGTAGGGATCTTCTACTCGATCTGGTAGAGGCTCTAACGTAGGTGGTTCGAGTGTACTGTCAGTGATTTCATAAAATTTTGATTTGGCCATGAGCTCTTCGGTCAAGCGCTGACGTTCAAATGGAACTCCTCTGGCCTGGAGTTCTGCGGCAAAAGCATTAGCAATACGCTCCTCAAGTGGGGAGATGGTTTCAAAAATCATCACCTTCGGCGGGTTGCCTTGGGTATCGGTGGCCGGCAGTGCCTTCAGGGCGATATCAACAATTTGACGCGCCTCTTGCTCTTGAGAAAGTGAATAGTTGAGCATCAGTTCTGGAGAAGCAAAGCCATTTTCAGGGGCATTTAATGCGATAACGGGCAATGGAAGAAAAGACAGCGCAGAAACCTCTTCAACGTTGTCTCGAACCATTGGACCAATTGCTATCGTAGCTCCCATGAGAGCAGCATCTTGCAATTGGCTTTGCATGGATTGTCCGTAATTTTTGTGCAAAAGAAGGATTTCTGCCGGTATTTGCTGTTGTGCATTAATGGCTTGAATCCCTTGAACAACGGCTTGCGTGAAGCGTTCATAGGGACTGTCTTTTGTGGGCAATAAGACCGCAATTTTGTTGGCTTCAAAACCTGTTTGGACGGGACTGGCGCCGACGCCGAAAGAGACAGCGCTTTGCGCATGACTTGCGCAACCAAACCCCGCTAAAATAGCCAGACAGAGAACTTGAACTTTTAAACGGATACTCACGATGCAATCCACGCCTAATCAATGGGCTGAACAGTTATTAATGAAAATGGCCGGTCTGGAAACCCAGACACTGCCGCAGGCAACTCTATACGTAGTTGGGTTACCGATCGGTAATGCAGCCGATATTACGCTCAGAGCGCTTTGGGTTTTATCGGTCGTTGAAGTCATCGCTGCCGAAGATACCCGCGAAACAAAAAAACTTTTGGAGCGGTTTTCAATCAATGTTCCCTTGATCAGTGTCAGAGAACACAATGAAGTAACTCAGTCCCATATGATAATTGAACGTTTGCAAAAGGGCGAACGTATTGCAATGGTGACGGATGCGGGAACACCGGCGATTTCCGATCCCGGCGCTCGACTCGTGCGTGCTGTAATGAGCGCAGGGTTTCGTGTTTCTCCTGTGCCCGGTGCCAGTGCCGTCGTAGCGGCTCTTTCTGCCGCCGGCCTAGAACCGGCCGGATTTCACTTCGTTGGCTTTTTGCCTCCTCAGACAAAATTGCGCCGCGAAAAACTGGCAACGTTAGCCCAACAGAAAGAAAGCTTTGTGCTCTACGAGGCTCCGCATCGCATTCTTGATGTACTCAAAGATATGAGTGAGTTATTGCAACCGGCTCGTCGTGTGGTCGTGGCCCGTGAAATTACGAAGAAATTCGAAACTTTTTCAGCTTTGACTGCAGCTGAATTGGTGACTTTTGTTGCCGAACACGAACCGCGTGGTGAGTACGTGATTTTGGTTGACGAACAACCTCAAAGCGACTCGGTGACTTTGTCTGAAAAAGACAGCCGTTGGCTTCGTGCGTTAGCGGCTCAAATGCCGGCCTCTAAAGCAGCGGCAACGGCTGCTAAAATCGTCGGGCTACCCCGTGACACTCTTTATCAATGGCTTCTTGCTAATAAAGGGAACTCTTAACTGTCTTCTTCACCATTTTCTTGATCTCGTAGCGCATCGGGAATGAGTGCTTTGAAATCGTAGATGGATTTGTCCATCAGGTGCGAAGGAGCGACTCGAGTCATACTCATGAGGATGTTGTAAATGCGGCTGTCGTAGTCGCGATCCCATTGTCGGATGAGTGCTTTCATTTCGGCGCGTTTTTTATTTTCAATTTTCCGACAAACGTCTTTGGAGATGATGGGGTAATTTCTATATTTCACCCAACGTTCAATTTCGTATTCGCGCACATAAACCAATGGTCGGATGATGATATTTTTCCCGTCATCACTTCTTAAAATTGGGGGCATTCCCTTGAGTCTGCCGCCATAAAACATGTTGAGCAGTAGCGTACTGACGATGTCATCCATATGGTGACCCAAAGCAATTTTTGTAATGCCTTTTTCTTTTGCAATGCGGTAGATAATGCCACGGCGCAGTCTGGAGCAAACGGAGCAGACATTGCGGCCTTCCGGGATAACGCGTTGGACAATTGACCACGTGTCTTGATCCTCGATGTGGTACGGCACGCCGATTTCCTTGAGGTAGTTCGGAATGATTTCCTTGGGGAAATTGGGCAAATGTTGATCTATATTGACGGCCAAAAGCTCAAAATGCACAGGGGCCCGTTGCTGAAGTTTCCTTAAAACATCCAGTAAGACATAGCTGTCTTTGCCACCGGAGACGCAGACCATAACCTTGTCGCCTTCTTCGATCATGCCGAAGTCTTCGATTGCTTTGCCGGCAAGTCTCATGATGCGTTTTTCATTTTTCTTTTCCGCAACACTTTTTTTGCTTCGGGCCGTTTGATTTTCAGGGTTATGCTCCGAAGTGTTCGGCATTTCAAGGTTTTCTTCAGGGATAATCTTAATTACTGATGTCATCAAATTTTCTTTCTAAAAATTTCTATTCCGGCGCTTTCGACCGTTTCATAAGCTTGAGTCTTTTCGCTTCGAACAACAACGGCGATAACACGGTTGTCTTGGAGTAACTCTTGGGCAATGGCTTCGACAAGAGTTTCTTGCAGCGCAATGTGCTGACCAGCCACGAAGCGATCAATGATTTGAACGGCGATGTCATAGTTATAGGCATTGTCCAAACGATCATTTTCATCATGAGTTTTGACAAATAGCTCTAAATTAAAAATGACCGGTTGAGGTGCCGTTTTTTCGTACTCATAGGCGCCGATTCGAACATCACGTCGAATGTTTTTCAAAATGATGCGACGACAGTCGCACAACTGCGAATCAAGGTACCAAGTCATGGAATTTCCCTTTAATGGCAGACAATCTTGCAAGACGGATGGTCTCGGCAATTTTGGAGCGATCCGAACATTGTCGAGCAATGATTCCGGCATCGACGCTTTGAAAGGCTTCGGCAGCTTTTTCCCAAAGCGTTGTGTTGATAGGTAACATCACGCCGGCTAACTGTAACAGTAAACGAAACCGTTCGGGTCTGCGCAAACAGTCGGCAGACTCGAGCAATGTGAGCATGGACTCCGCTGTCGCTGAAAAGTGAGATTTCTGTCGTTGCCACAAGAGGGCTAAATCGCTAAAAGCCGTTGGAGGCTTTAATCGGTCAAAGGCGCGATGTAATGACGCAAGATCAGTTGTTTGACTAGTTAAAAGAACAAATCGTTGTTGCTCGTTAAATTTGAATTGTTCGGCTTTATCTAACCAGTCTAAAACACGTTCGCTGACGGCAAACTCGTGAAACAGTTTTTCCCATAAACCGCACTCGTGTAACACCCGCACAAAGCGTGACGGTTGCGTCTCCATAAGGGCTCGACGTAATTCCTGAAAAACTCGCTCCGTTACTAAGGCATCGGCCTCGCCGCTTTGAACCATTTCACACATCAAACTCATGGTTTCGCGAGCAATGTGAAACTGGGGTAATTTGGCGGCGAAACGGGCTGTACGCAAAATTCGAACAGGATCCTCTTTAAAGGCCTCGGAGACATGGCGCAACGTTTGAGACTTTATGTCTTTAAGTCCACCGTACGGGTCAATGACAGTCCCGTCTTCGGTCATCGCAATGGCGTTGACGGTTAAATCCCGACGAATAAGATCCTCTTCAAGAGTAACGTCTGCAGAAGTGTGAAAGACAAAACCGTGATAGCCCGGAGCCGTCTTTCGTTCAGTGCGGGCTAAAGCGTACTCCTCATGTGTTTTGGGATGCAAAAAGACTGGGAAGTCTTTGCCGACCGGCAAAAATCCCTTTTGAATCATCTCTTCAGGACTGGCACCTATTACAACCCAGTCCCGATCGCCGGTCGCTAAGTCATAGCCGAGATATTTTCTTAAAAGAATGTCGCGGACAGTGCCGCCGACAAGATACGTTTGCATGAGTTAAATTTTGTCGTTAACTTCCGTAGCGCTCTCAGGTGTTACGGTTCCCAGTAGCGCTTTGAAAGAGTTTACCGTTTTTGATTGTGCTTGCGCATATTCCATGGTATTGGCCAATACATTTTGAACGTAAAGGCGTGTTTCGTTAAAGGGAATGGTTTCGATGAAAATAGCCCCTTCAACGGGTTGAGTTAATGTACTGCGCCAGCGATGAGCACGATTGGGGCCGGCATTATAGCCGGCAGTCGACAGCACGATGTTATTGTCAAGCCTATCGAGTAATGTGCGTAAATAAAAGGTGCCGAATCGAACATTGGTATCGATCTCATAGATGCTGTTGGGCTTGAAATTATCAATAGCAAGCTCTTTGGCAATCCATTTAGCAGTGGCAGGCATGATTTGCATTAATCCGTTTGCACCGACGGAGGACCGTGCGGCGGCAATAAAGCGGGACTCTTGGCGAATGAGACCGTATACCCAATCAGGATCAATTTGAGCCTCTTCACTGTACTTGACTATTTCGTCTTCAAAGGGACGGGGATAGAGCAGTTGATGCTCGACGGGCATTTGAAGTGCCAAGCGAATCGCGGTGTTAATCGAGCGGTGTAAGTAACGGTTTTCTTCTGCCCATAAAGTGGCCGCCAGCAGTTGTTGATCGGAGCTGTTACGAATAGCCCATTGCCACTCGCGGTTACCCTCGGCAATCAGACCGTGTTTGTAGAAGGCCCGTGCGCGGATAACAGTGGGCTGTTTACCGAACTCATCCACTACACCATCATCGAGTGAATTCTCAATATCGAGCGGATAAACAATAGGTTTGCCCAACGCTTCAGCAGCAAGCTTGCCGTAAAACGTTCTGACATTAGTGAGCCTACCCCAACACCTCTTGGCATTTTCCGAGCGACCTTTTTGTGCGTAGGCAACGCCTTGCCAGTAGGTCCAAGCTTCTTTATTGGCTAGAGTTGCCGGCATTGCATGAATAAAACTCAGAAGTGAATCCCAGCGCTGAAGTCGCAAAGCACTTCTTGCACGCCATTCCAGACAGTCATTGGAATTCGCGGTTAATCGGCTCGAGCAAACGGTGTTGCCGCCTCTGGCGTAGTAATCAAGCGCTTTTGCATCATGGTTTAAGGCGGCTAGATGGCCCAAGCGTGCCCAAAGAGCCGATCGTTCTTGTTTATTGAGTCGCCCTTTAAGAGTCTCGGCAATGCGAACAGCTGCGTCAAAGTTACTGCCAGCGAGCCGATAGGCGGCAATTTGCAGTACGAATTTATTTTGTTTAGCTAGACGATTGCGATGTTGCCGATACCACCGCGAGGGTTGGTTTAAGGCTTGACGTGCGGAAGTTGGCAGACGCTTTTGTGCAATTAAATCATTGACGATGTTGCGCGCTAGAGAGATTTGGTTATGTTGGATAAGCACCACCAATCGGGGAAAGGCCAATGTCGGTGCTTTATCTAGAAGTTCGTCAGAAGCTTTGCGGCAGATGCCGATGTCGCGGTATGGAGGGCTCTTAAGGACGTTGAAAAAGCTTTCGGTCTTATCGGCTCGCAGTGCTCCCCTACGCGTTAATTGCAATTGGTGATAAATGTCCCAGCAAACAACGGCCGGTTCATTTTTATTCCAAACCAATTCTTGTCTTAGTTGTCGGAAATAGCCCCATTGGCGCTTGTCGTTCCAGTCTTGCGCCTTCAATAGCAACCAGTCGGTACGGAGTCGCTCAGCAATGTAAAGACCGTCATGCTCCGTTATAAACTGAAGAATCTCGTTTTCTAACTTTTCATCAAAGTTTTGCGTTCTGGCTCGATCAATTAAGTGCCAAGCTTGCACGTATTCGCGAAGCGGTTCGTCTTCATCGGGTAGATATTTCTCAGGATGATCAACTTCGGCCAGTTTTTTATTCTCGTAAAGCTCTTTGATAAATAAAAACCGATCGTTGGCAGCAAGTTCTTCAATCATGGTTGCGTAGCTTTGCTGTGCAATAGCGGTAGCGGCATTGGCAGGAGTGCAAAAAAGCACTGCTGAGAGAAAACTCGCGCAGAGAATTAGCCTTAGGAAAGAAAAACGTTTTAAACTGAGAAACATACACCTACACTTTACTGCAAAGACCGCTGGAGGATTGTGAAATTATGAAAAAGACACAACTTCGCGGGCGATTGTTTGAGTTACGTTCAAGCTCGCACTGGTTTCGAGAAACCGAAATGATTGCCTCTCATTTAAATTCCTTTTTCAAAAACAATCCCGTTGAAGTATTGGCGTTGTATTGGCCTATTCGCTCCGAGATTGATTTGCGCGCTTGTGCCGTGGGGCTTAAAGCGCAAGGACTCGTGGACGAGTTGGCTATGCCGGCCATTGTAGACAATCGTATGCAGTTCGTCCGTTGGAGTCCTGGAGAAGTGATGGAGCGCGATGCTGCGGGTATTCCTATGCCGAAAAGCGGCCATCCGGTCACCCCTGATTGTATCTTAGTGCCTTGTGTGGGGTTGACGGCTAACGGGCATCGTTTGGGTTATGGTGCAGGGTGGTACGACAGAACGCTCAATGAATACCCCGATGCGCTGACGATTGGCGTTTTAGCGCAGGTTTTCATGGTAAAGAATATCTCAGCGCAAGCCCATGACGTTGCACTCAATGCGTATGTGACCGAAGAGGGGATTTTTCCTTGCCGGGAAGTTCTCGCCAGCTGGCATTTCGCCAATAATAAATAACAAAAAGGCCGAGGCAGGCGTAGTAGAAAGCGTCTGCAGTCCACACAAGCGCAACATCGTCAAAGGTGATGGATGCCGCCCAAGCATAAGCTGCGTAGGCAATCGAGGTTATGCTTGAAGCAATCAAAGACTCTCGGGTGCAACCGAGAAAGCCAAAAACGGAGAAGTAGTGCACGACCGGAATACAAAGAGCATAACCTAAGAGCATGACCCGAACCGAAGCCACAGAAGCCGTGGAGAGTTCGTCAATGTTGGTAAATAACGACAATACGGGTTCGGGCCAAATACCTATTAAAAGACAGATTGGTGCAGTAATCAGAAACGAGAGCTTGAGCCCGTTTTTCATCATGGCATCAATCTCGTTGGCGCGCCCTTCTCCTAACAGATTGGCACCGATTGAGCCGCATGTTGCTCCAAATGCATGCACGAACAAAAATAACAAGTTGGACACCGAGCGCACGAGATTGCTGATGGCCAAAGAGCGTTCACTCATGTGTTCGACAAAGATAAAGAAGAAAAACCAACTCGACATAATGACGGCCTCTTGCAGCATCATCCAGCGTCCAAGTTTAAATAGCGAAATTTGAAGCATCTTGTTGAATCCGAGCCAATTGAAGATGCCGTATTTTTTGTGATGATTTTGCTCAATCGCGTAGATAACGAAGAAAGCGAATGTCAGAATTTCGGCTAATGTCGAAGCAATAGCAGCTCCAGCAATGCCTAAAGCAGGAATCGGGCCGAAACCGAAAATTAAAAAGTAATTGAGAACGCAGTTAGAAAGTACCATCACTGCAGATGAGTAGGTGAGTACTTTCGGTTGCAAAATCGATAGGAAAAAGCCACGGAAAAGGCCGGCGGCAAAAGCAAATCCAATGCCGATTGTTCGCCAGAAAAAGTAACTTTGTGCCTCTGCTCTGACATTGTCGGATTGCACCACAAGCTCGAAGAAGCTGTCCATACAAAACGGCATGGCTATCAAAATAACCGCACACATGACTGTCAAGAAGAGAGTACTTTGATGAAAAATGTTGCCGATTTCTCGATAGTCACGTCGACCGTTGGCTTGCCCCATCAGAGACTGTGATGCGATGCAGTAGCCGAAGGCAATCATTGTGAGAACGAAAAAGGCGATGCCGCCGATTGCGGCTGCCCCCACACTGATTTCACTGACTCGGCCCAAAAAAATAATATCGGTCAGACCGATGAGCTGCTCGAGCAATAAACTGGCGAGCATCGGCACTGACAATACAAAAATGGATCGGATGTCTGTTTTGACGAGATTTTCTATAGTCATCTTAAAAAGAAAAAGACGTCGGTCATTGCTTGACCGACGTCTTGAAGTCTACCGCAGCGGTGGATTAATAGCGATAGGCATCGCTCTTAAACGGACCTTGCTTGGACACGCCGATGTAGGCGGCCTGCTCATCGGTGAGCTCGGACAATTGTGCGTTGAAGTTCTTCAGCTGCAAGCGGGCAACTTTTTCATCAAGAATCTTCGGTAGTACGTATACGCCAACAGGATATTTATCCGTGTTGGTAAAGAGTTCAATTTGGGCCAGAGTTTGGTTGGCAAAGGAGCTTGACATGACATAGCTCGGGTGGCCAGTAGCACAGCCCAAATTTACGAGACGGCCTTCTGCAAGCAAAATAATCTTGTTGCCGGAGGGCAAGAGAATATGGTCAACTTGAGGCTTGATATTTTCCCATTGGTATTGACGCATGCTTGCCACGTCAATTTCGCTGTCAAAGTGTCCGATATTGCAGACGATCGCTTCGTTTTTCATTCGGATCATATGATCGTGCGTGATCACATTGATATTGCCAGTAGCGGTAACGAAGATGTCGGCCTTATCGGCGGCCCAGTCCATGGTTACGACGCGATAGCCTTCCATGGCAGCTTGAAGGGCGCAGATGGGATCGACTTCAACCACCCAGACTTGGGCGGCTAAGGCGCGAAGTGCTTGTGCACAACCCTTACCCACGTCGCCATAGCCGACAACCACGGCAACCTTGCCGGCAATCATTACGTCGGTTGCACGCTTGATTCCGTCAACGAGTGATTCACGACATCCGTAGAGGTTGTCGAATTTGCTCTTGGTGACAGAATCGTTGACATTCATGGCGGGGAATTTCAAGGTCCCCTTGGCTGCCATTTGATACAGGCGGTGTACACCGGTCGTGGTTTCTTCGCTGACGCCTTTGATGTGAACAATGCGTTTGGAGTACCAGTGAGGGTCTTCTTCCAAGTGACGGGCGATAGCAGCAAAAAGAATAACTTCTTCTTCTGATTTCGGATTGGCAATCACGCTACGATCGGATTCGGCCTGTTCACCTAAATGCAACAAAAGCGTTGCATCGCCGCCATCATCAAGAATCATGTTAGAGAAGCCACCGTCATCCCATTGCAAAATTTTGTGCGTGTATTCCCAGTATTGTTCGACCGTTTCGCCTTTGACAGCAAATACGGGAATACCTTCAGAGGCAATGGCCGCCGCGGCGTGGTCTTGCGTAGAGAAAATGTTGCAACTGGCCCAACGGACTTCTGCTCCGAGAGCAACGAGCGTTTCAATCAAAACGGCCGTTTGAATCGTCATGTGCAAAGAACCCGAGATACGAGCACCTTTTAAGGGTTTTTGGCCGGCATATTCTTCACGAATTGCCATCAAACCGGGCATTTCCGTTTCGGCAATTTTGATTTCTTTGCGGCCCCATTCTGCCAAACCGATGTCGGCGATAATGGATTGAGTAGTCATAAAAAAACTCCGTTAATCAATAACTTGGTTAAGCAATAATGAGCGCCGTTAATATTTTTCTCAAGCCTGGAGCTCATCGTTGAGCTTCGCAGCGCTCCTTGAGGAATCATTAGACGGGGGCTGTGCGGCAGACCCCGTCAGAAAAAAGACTATTTTGAGTTTTTCTTTTCTTCTTCAGCCTGTCTCAAAGCTTCAAGTGCGGCATTGACGGCCTGAGCATTAACACCTTCTCCCAACGAGGCTTCTGTCCCCGAGAACCCATTACGTTTAAGGGTCGCTACGGTAAGTCCTGCGTCTTTGCCACTATCAAAGGCCGTGCTTTGAAGCAAGGTGCAACCGTCAGAAGCAACGAGCTTAAAGAAGAATTTGTCATCTTCTCGATATTGTTTAAAGATAGGCAAAGCCGCTTTTTTCTTTTCAGCTGCTTTTGTTTGCGTTTGACCGAATTGAGCGAAATTGCGCAGGCCGACTGCTTGACGCAAACGGTCGATGAAAGGTAGGGCAATTTCACGGGCCTTGCGGGCGCCTTCTTGGAGGATTTCTTCAATCTTTTCCGGATGCTTCATGAAGTCGTCATACTTTTGACGCATCGGACCGATTTCGCCGTCGATTTTCTCAAAGAGTTCTTTTTTAGCCTCGCCCCAACCTAAGCCGTTTTGAAGGCGTGTGCGGAAATCCTGATACTCTTCAGGGGTGCTGAATGCTTCGTAGATTGCCGTCAAAGAAGTTGAGTCGGGATCTTTAGGTTCTCCCGGGAGCTTGGAGTCTGTTTTAATGGCAGCAATGGCTTCTTGAAGAGCTTTTGCACCGCCTTCAAAGAGGGGGATTACATTGTTGTAACTCTTACTCATTTTGCGCCCGTCAAGTCCGGGTAAAACGTCATGCGTTTCATCAACGACAGCTTCAGGCATGACAAAGAAGGGGTTATTTTCGTCGGCGTAGAGGTAATTAAAACGCGTAGCAACATCACGAGCCATTTCCAAGTGTTG
Source organism: uncultured Sutterella sp. (assembly GCA_900553105.1). Taxonomy (GTDB): domain Bacteria; phylum Pseudomonadota; class Gammaproteobacteria; order Burkholderiales; family Burkholderiaceae_F; genus Aphodousia. The sequence goes on along the minus strand of USCE01000015.1, from coordinate 2,760 downwards.
GATTTGGTCTTTGCCGACAGGAACTTGGTGTGCGTTAAACATCAAAATGTCGGCCGCCATCAAAATAGGGTAGCTGTAAAGGCCCATGGAAATACCGGCGTCGGGATCTTCCGAATTTTCGACATTCGCGTCGAGCGCCGCTTTGTAAGCATGGGCGCGATTCATTTGACCTTTGGCCGTGCAACAAGTCAGCATCCAGCACAGAAGCGGAATTTCTGGAATATCGCTTTGACGGTAGAAAATGACGTGATCGGGATCTAGCCCGGCGGCTAACCACGTTGCGGCAATTTGCAAACGAGATCGCTCAATACGAGCCGGATCTTGGCATTTAATAAGTGCGTGCAAGTCAGCCAAGAAATAAAAACCTTGGACGTCTTTTCGATGACTGGCTTGAATACACGGACGAATGGCACCGACATAGTTGCCGATGTGCAAAGTGCCGGTGGTATTGATGCCTGTAAGTACGCGAGTGGTCATTTTTTTATTTATAAGTCAAAGAGTTCAATGAACAAATCATTGTATGGCGAGAAGCTTCAAACGTCAAAGCTAAATGGCTCATTTTGAGGTGTCAAACGTAATTTTGGTTAATAAGCAGTTTGTGCGATTGACATTTCTAGGTTTCAGTTTTAAAAAGAAATTAGAACGGCTTTTGATTGCTAACAAATAAGGGTGAACGAATGACACAAGAAAATTTGATGCTAAAGATCGTACGTGATCGTTATACCACGAAGCACTATAGTGGTAAGAAAATTCCTCGGAATCAACTCAATGAGTTGTTGGAAATTCTGCGTCTAACGCCCTCTTCGGTGAATTTTCAGCCTTGGCAATTTATTCTGGTTTCTACGGACGAAGCGAAACAAAAAGTGGCCGAAGCGTTGCCTGATTTCAATAAAGAACGGGTGACGATGGCCAGTGATGTTCTCTTTTTTGCAGTACCGGAGATAATTACGGAAGAGCACTTTAAGGCAGTGCTCGATAAGGAAATTGCTGACGGTCGCTATGCGAAGACCGAGATAGCAGAAGGGTTAGATGCCGGGCGCCGCCATTTTGCTGGGCTTCATATGGGTAGTGTTGAGGAAACGTTGAGCTGGGAAACGGCTCAAGTCTACATTGCTTTAGGTTTTGCGCTTTTTGCCGCAGCCGGCATGGGAATTGACTCCACGGCATTGGAAGGTGTTGATTTTGAAAAATTAGACGAAATCTTACAGCTGCGCCGTCGCGGGTTGCGCAGTGTGGTTGGTGTGAGTTTTGGTTACCGTTGTGCGGATGATTCCAATGCCTCTCGTCCGAAGTCTCGTTTAGAGTTGGCAGATATTTTGACAGAATTTAAATAAAACCTCATTGATTTAAAAGGAAAAAGAGCTCTTTGGGAGCTCTTTTTCCAATGGTAGCCCGAAGATAAAGAAAGCCACGGGCTATCGTTCCCAATGATGTTTTAGAAAGCGTCTGCTCTCAAGGCTTCTGCCTTATCGGTACGTTCCCACGTAAATTCCGGTTCCTCACGACCGAAGTGACCGTAGGCAGCCGTCTTCGAGTAAATTGGTCGCAACAGATCGAGCATTTGCACGATGCCTCGCGGACGAAGGTCAAAGTGACGGCGAACGAGTTCAGCAATCTTTTCATCAGAGATCTTGCCGGTGCCATAGGTGTACACGGTAATGTTGATCGGTTGTGCTACGCCGATGGCATAGGAGACCTGCACTTGGCAACGGCTGGCTAAGCCTGCAGCAACAATGTTTTTCGCAACATAACGGCAAGCGTAAGCGGCCGAGCGGTCAACCTTAGAGGGGTCTTTTCCAGAGAAGGCACCGCCGCCGTGGGGACAAGCTCCGCCGTAGGTGTCAACGATGATTTTACGGCCAGTCAAACCACAGTCGCCTTGAGGGCCGCCAACGACGAAGCGACCCGTGGGGTTGATCAGGTAGCGCGTGTCTTTTAACCATTCGGCGGGCAGCACCGGCTTGATGATGTGCTCGATGATGGCTTCGTTAAATTCAGGCTTCATCTTGTTACCGTCGCTCATGCGCGGATGATGTTGCGTGGACAGCACGACCGTGTCAACGGCAACTGGGACACCGTTTTCATAGCGTAAAGTGACTTGACTTTTAGCGTCCGGGCGCAAGAAGTCAAGAGTTCCGTTGCGACGAACGATTGATTGTTGTTGAACCAATCGATGAGCGTAGTAGATGGCCGCCGGCATCAAAGTCGGCGTTTCATTGCAGGCATAACCGAACATCAAACCTTGGTCACCGGCACCTTGTTCGAGGTAATCATCGCTTGCGCGGTCAACCCCTTGAGCAATGTCGTTGGATTGCTTGTCATAGCCGACGAGGACAGAGCATCCCTTGTGATCGATACCGTAATCGGAATTGTCATAGCCGATACGCTTTAACGTTTCGCGGGCGATATCGATGTAGTCAACATTTGCTTGTGTGGTAATTTCACCAGCTAAGACTACAAGACCGGTATTGCAAAGCGTTTCAGCAGCAACGCGGCTGTAAGGATCTTGCGCAAGGATGGCGTCGAGGATGGCATCGGAGATTTGGTCCGCGACCTTATCGGGATGGCCTTCCGAAACCGATTCGGAAGTAAAAAGGTAAGAGTTATTCATGGTGCTACATTCCTTTGTTTACGAGTGGAACGAGCGTCCACCGCAGCAAGTTAATGCAAAGGGGAATGCGGCTGACGCTTTAGCGGAATTTGTTACACGCCCCGCAAGTTGTCCTTAACTCGGCGTGGACGAGCATATTACTCCTGTTT
>USCE01000014.1 GCA_900553105.1 uncultured Sutterella sp. | reverse complement strand
TGCCAAGGCCATTGCCGGTGAGGCTCGCGTGCCGTTTTTCACAATTTCCGGTTCCGACTTCGTGGAAATGTTCGTTGGTGTCGGTGCTGCGCGTGTTCGCGACATGTTTGAAAACGCCAAGAAAAACGCTCCCTGCATTATCTTTATTGATGAAATTGATGCTGTGGGCCGTCAACGCGGTGCCGGTTTGGGGGGCGGTAACGATGAACGTGAACAGACCTTAAACCAAATGCTCGTTGAAATGGACGGCTTTGAGACGGGTACTAATGTGATTGTGATTGCTGCTACGAACCGTCCTGACGTGTTGGATCCGGCGTTGTTGCGTCCGGGCCGCTTTGACCGTCAAGTGGTGGTGCCGTTGCCTGATGTGCGCGGTCGTGAGCAAATCTTAAATGTTCACATTAAGAAGGTTCCTGTGGGTCGCGACGTTGATGTTGCTGTGATTGCTCGCGGCACGCCGGGCATGAGCGGTGCAGATTTGGCAAATCTTGTCAATGAAGCTGCGCTTTTTGCTGCTCGCCGTGACGCCAAGGTGGTCGAAATGGTCGATTTCGAACAGGCCAAGGATAAAATCCTGATGGGTGCCGAACGTCGCAGCATGGTGATGAGTGAAGACGAAAAACGGACGACGGCTTATCACGAGTCTGGCCACGCTGTGGTGGCTTGGATGTTGCCCAAGAGCGATCCCGTACACAAGGTTACGATTGTGCCACGCGGCCGTGCGTTGGGCGTGACGATGCAATTGCCCGAGAAAGATCGCTTCAATTACGATGATGTGTATCTGACGACACGTTTGGCGATTTTGTTCGGTGGTCGTGCTGCAGAAGAAGTGTTTCTGAATCAAAAAACGACAGGAGCCTCCAACGACTTTGAACGTGCTACGCAAATGGCTCGTGACATGATTATGCGCTACGGTATGAGCGATGAAATGGGTGTCATGGTTTACGCCGAAAACGAAGGTGAAGTGTTCTTGGGGCGTTCCGTGACGCGTACGACGCATGTCTCTGAGGCCACGATGCAAAAGATTGACGCGGAGGTTCGCCGTTTGCTCGAAGAACAATACAAGCGTGCTTGCGATATCCTGGAAGCCAATCGAGCTCGTGTAGAACTGATGGTTGAGTGCCTCATGAAGTGGGAAACGCTCGATGATGACCAAATCAAGGACATCATGGAAGGCCGTGACGTACGTCCTCCGAGACCGGGTGCATCAGCAAAAGCTGACGAAGAAGCTAGAGTTGCAGCTCAAGCTCCCGTCCCAGGAGTCAAGAGTGAAGATGTTAAGGCCGAAGAGGTGAAATCCAAAGAGCCTAAAGTCGAGTCGGTTGTTGAGGAAGTCGCTCGTGAAGAAGATGTAAAGTCTTCAACTTCCAGCGATAAAAAAGATGTCTGATAGACGCTTTTAATCCAAATTCAATAGAAACGGCAGGCTTTAGGGCCTGCCGTTTCTGTAGATAGTGTGTGAACACCCCTTTGGAGATAATAGCGGCTGTAGAGGAATTAAATCGAACTCATGTAAAGATTTAAACTATCTAGTCCCCGAAAGTATTTAAGGCGTCACTTTAAAATGGTATCCAACATATTGCCTGGAGGTTCAAAATGAAGATTGTCATCACTTTAGGCGGAAATGCTTTGCTTAAGCGTGGAGAGTTGATGAGCGCAGAAAATCAGCGAGCAAACTTAGCCATGGCTTGTGAAGCGATCGCTGATGTTGCAAAGTCTCATCAACTGGTTTTAAGTCACGGAAACGGTCCGCAGGTTGGACTTTTGGCTCTTCAATCGGAGGCTTATGATCCTATACCGATGTATCCTTTTGATATTTTAGGGGCAGAAAGTCAGGGCATGATCGGCTACGTTTTCGCTCAAGAAATGCGAAATCGTGTTCAGGGGCGAGATGTTGTGTCGATCGTTACACAATCAATTGTTGATTCTCAAGATCCAGCACTTAATAACCCAACGAAATTTATCGGTCCAGTCTACGATAAAGATCAAGCACAAGCTCTTGAGCGTTCAAAGGGCTGGACGTTGAAAAAAGACGGAGATTTTTTCAGGCGTGTTGTTCCAAGTCCTAAGCCAATTCGAATAGTGGAATTGCCGGTGATTAAAACGTTGGTTAATTCTGGTGTATTGGTTATTGCTGCCGGAGGTGGTGGTATTCCTGTGGTCGAGAATCAGGAAGGCCATCTAACAGGGGTAGAGGCTGTGATTGATAAGGATTTTGCCGCTTCCCTTTTGGCGATACAACTTGATGCTGATTTATTAGTGATCGCCACTGACGTTGAAGGTGTTTACGAAGGTTGGGGCACTGCGGACCAACAGTTGATTAAACGGGCAACACCACAGGAGCTGATGGCTAGAGATTTTGCGAAAGGATCTATGGGGCCGAAGGTTTTGGCAGCGTGTGAATACGTGATGAAGACAGGTCATGAGGCGGTGATTGGTCCCTTGAATCAAATCCAGGCCATGGTGGTTGGTCAAGTAGGTACGTTAATTAGTTGTCGTAATTCTGGACATGATTACTGATGAATCTCCATTGCTACGTACTCTGATGGCATCAAACAAGAGATGATTAATTGCTTCATAACCTTATAATTTAGCCAGTTTTATAACTAAATACATTGTCTCCGAAATTAAGGTCGCGAGGTGACTTTTGTGACTAAATTCCCCAATATTGATATTGAGACAATCAAGACATTTCTTATTGTTGCCTATACGAAGAATTTCACGGATTCTTCAGAAATTTTGCATAGAACTCCAGCAGCAGTTAGCTATCGAATTCGCGTGTTGGAAAGTCAATTAGGATTAAAGCTTTTTAAACGTTTAGCGCATGGATTGGAGTTATTGCCAACTGGAGAGTACTTGGTTGAGCAGCTGACTTCGATGACTCATCATTTGGAGAATATTACTCAACAATTGCACCTTATTGACACTGGTATTGATAGACGTTATTGCGTTGGGATAGGTTCGTTTATTGGTTCTGAGTATCAGGCCTTATTAGCTCGAAGTCTAGCGGAGATTTTTCCCAGGACTGAATTTTGCTTTCATCGAGCAGATCAGCTTTCTTTGTTGCAAGGTATTAATGAGGGGGCTATAAAAATAATTGTGGGGCTTTTAAGTCGCTACAGCCCTTCAGCAGGTTTTAAACAACACTTTATTGACGGGCTTAATTGGTCTTTGATAAGTATTATGGAAGCTTCAAATCAGGGAAAGGTCGCATTGCTGTCAGATGCTGAGGGTACTTGTTGTGTTGAGAGTTCGAAAATTGATCAAGTATTTACTCAGAAACTAAGATTTGCGAGTTTGCAGGATTTACATGTGTATCTCCAAAAAAGTGCTGTTATTGGAATATTGCCAGGTAGTGAACAAATGTACGGGCATAGAGGTTTGAAATTTAAAAAATACGACTACCCTCATCCATTACCAGTAGATCGCTCAGTTTGTCTTACGAGAGATGATGATAAAAGTGTAATTACCAACTTTTTAGTTGATTGGATAAACGTAAACTCTGGGCAAGGCAACTCATTTTTTTAGTATCTCATAGCCTCCAAAGCAAAAATAATTGGTTTCACATTTTGAATATCTTCCCAATAATGCAGGTATAGGACCTTGCTTTTTAAAGGGAGAAAATCATGTGGGACTTAATACTAACAAACGCTTGTGTAATTACGGTTGATCGAAATCGACGAGTGCTAAATGATGCATTTGTTGCGGTTAATGATGGGCGTATTGCAGCCATTGGTTCAATGTCTGAATTACCAAAAGATTTTCAAGCTGGTGAAAGGCTGGATTGCTGTGGGCATGTTGTTTTACCCGGATTGATTGATGCTCATGGTCACGGAGGGCATAGTCTTATTCGTAGTCTTGGTGATGGGTTGCCGAATTGGGAAGGTATGGCAGAAAAGATCTACTATCAGTGCACAGATGGTGAATTCTGGCGTGCGGAAGGCGCCTTAGCTGCAGCGGAGAGATTAAAGTTTGGAACTACTACTGGTGTGAGTATGATTGGAAGTACTCCTAGAAGTGAATTAACAGAGCCTCTTGAAAAACACTTTGAAGGAGCATTGTCTACTGGTATTCGTGAGTTTGCTGGTATTGGCAGCCCTTACGGGGCTTTCCCAAAGCATGCGCAAATATGGGATGGAAAAGAACTTATTAAATCGTATGATGTTACTGCTCAAATGGCATACGAGCCTTGTGAACGAGCTGTGCGAGAACTTAACGGAAAACATCCTCGACAATTTTGCATTGTAGCTCCTGGTCGTATGGGACATAGGCCAGACGAAAGTATCGAGGACAATATTGAGCACAATCGTCGCATGTTTGAAATCGCTGATCGTTATGGAGTCTTACTTCACACCCATGCCTATGATGATGACATTGAGTTTTTACATCAATACACGCCAGAAGTATTGTCCCCAGCTCTGTCATTAACTCATAGCACTCGTTATCCACAATCAACTCTGGACATTTTGGAAAAGACAGGAGCTTTCGTTTTGCATGGTCCATCAACTAATATGCATATTAAAGGGCATTGCCCAGTCTATGAGATGCTAAGGAGAGGGATTAATCTTGCAATTGTGAGTGATGGCTCTGCTTCTTCTAGAAGTTACGACCTTTGGCGAGATATGAAGAATATGTTGTTGTTGCAACGCTTCGAGCATCGAGATAGCAGCATTTTATCATGTGGAAAGGCCTTGGAACTGGTCACTATAGAAGCAGCAAGGGCTTTGCAAATAGACAGAGATTTGGGGTCAATCGAGGTCGGAAAAATCGCAGACCTAATAACACTCGATTATCGTCAGCCACATTTATATCCTTTCCAGTGTGCAGTCACTCGCATAGTGAATCATGCCCAAGGACAGGATATTGATAATGTAATTGTGGCAGGGGAGTTTGCAGTACGAGATCGGCATTTAGTACAAGTTGACGAAAACAAAGTTTTAGATGATGCACAAGCTGCACAAGATTTGATGCTTTGGCGATTCAATGACATTTCAGTTTTGACTAATCCGAAACTTTATAGCCTCTAAATTAAAAAATGATCGATTGAAAACAGGTCTGAGAAATTCTGATTCTCAGACCTGAAGTGGAGCATTTGTATGAAAAATGCTATCAAGGCTTCCATTTGTGTCGTCGGTGCAGCTTTGAGTTGGGGATCGATTGGTCTAGTTCAAAGCTTCGCACAGGATTCGATTCCTGCATTTTGGATCGCTACATTACGCTTGAGTATAGCTGCTGTCTTCTTTTTGCTTTATTCATGCTTAGCGCCAGGCGGCTTGTCTTTTCGATTCAGAATTTTTAAGCCCATTTATTTATGGGTCATATTCGCTTCGCTGTGCTTGATCGCAAACAATGTGAGTTTTATTTTTGGAGTGAGAAGCACCGGAATTGCTATCGGTTCTGTGGTAACAATTGGCTCTGCAGCAATTTGGGCAGGAGTTTTAAGTTCTGCATTGCTTCATAAGGAGCCGAATAAGAATTGGTGGGTAGGGGCCATCTTGGCTACAGTAGGTGCTGCAGTCATGGTGATTTCACAAGCGTATAGCTGGCAGGTTAGTTTCCAGGGATTGGTGTCGTGTTTATTTGCAGGGCTTTGCTATGCGGTGTTTTCTGTTTGTAGTCAAAGGGTTGTTCGAGAAGTATCGGTTACGACTGGCAATTTGAGCATATTTATTGTAGCTGGTGGGTTGGCGTTAATTTTGTCTCTGTTGTTAGTACCCTTACCTGCGGTGTTACGAGTGACGGATTGGTTTGTTTTCGGGTATCTAGGAGTAATCGCAACAGGGGTAGCCTTCCTTTTGTATAACCGAGCGTTGTTATCACTGAATGTCAGAACTGCAGTAACGCTAACACTTTTTGATCCCATCACATCATTTTTGTTGGCCGTTCTGATTGCTAAAGAACCTCTTCAATGGCCTGCACTTGTCGCATTGATCTTTATCTTGCTTGGTCTCGGATTAGTGCTTCATTCCGAGGAATAACTTTTAAAGGAGTATTGTCATGACTCTATTGAATTGGTTGGGAATTTTAATCGTTGTGTTGACTGTTGTAGCGCTTAGTAAGCGGTGGGAAACACGAATTGTCTTATTAGCATCTGGGATGTTGATGTGCTGTTTATCGCTAGAGCCAATGACAGCATTAAATGCGTTTGCTCAGTCTATGACCCGAGGTAGTCTGATTACGGCAATCTGTACATCTATGGGTTTTGCTATGGTCCTAACCTACACAAAATGTGATCAACACTTAGTGGCTCTGTTAGCGCGTCCTATCAAAGGTCTGGGTATCTTTTTGATGCCAGTTTGCACGGCTGTGACAATTCTGATCAATATTGTAATTCCGTCTGCAGCGGGTGTTGCAGCAGCCGTTGGTTCGACATTGATTCCTGTAATGCTACGAGCTGGAATTCGCCCAGAAGGGGCGGCAGCGGCTGTTATGATGGGAACAATAGGTGGAGTTTTATCTCCAGGCTCTTCACATAATCCATACGTAGCCAAAATGGCAAATATGGAAGTGATGGATTTCATCGGATTACATTTCCCATACAGTGCAATGATGTTTGCAGTGGCGATTTTGGGAATATTGGTAGTCGCAGTGGTTTTCAAAGATAAGAGCTCCGATTCTGGCAGCCGTGCGATTGATGAGTCTAAAAAAGTCACATTGATTGAAAAACCGAATTTGATTTATGCCTTCATACCAGTATTACCTGTTCTAATTCTGTTTTTAGGCAACACAGTCATTCCTGTAATGAAAATGGGGGTGGCTCAAGCGATGTTATTAGGAACGATTATTTGTTTGTTTGTTACCCGGGTTGATCCTCAAGAATTTTCTAAGAGTTTTTTCAATGGTTTAGGTAGAGGGTATGGGGAAATTCTCGGTATTATCATTGCTGCGGGGGTGTTTGCTGCAGGTCTTCAGGCGACTGGTTTGGTGGCAGCATTTGTTGAATTGCTAAAAGAGTCTAATGAAATAGCTCGTTGGGGAGGCTCTATCGGTCCTTGGATGCTAGGGGTGATAACAGGATCTGGTGATGCCTCTACATTCGCTTTTAACGAGGCTGTTACACCTCATGCTACTCATTTCGGAATGGAGGTTCCGAATTTGGGGGCTCTGGCATTTCTGGCTGGTGTGTTGGGGAGAACATCATCTCCGATTGCGGGAGCAATGGTTGTCGTTTCTGGCTTGGCAATGGTTAACCCTCTTGAGGTTGCTAAGAGAACGATTATTCCTTGTTTTGTAGCAGTCATTTTATTGGCAATTTTTATGGTTTAATGCGTTTGTTGAGTAAACAGTATTTCGAATACCATACTTAATCAATTTTGTGTCCGACATTTGTTTATAAACAAGTGTCGGACAATCGCCCGAGTCTGTGATATAAGCTCTAAAAAGCCTGGTATAGTTACTTCCTACGTTTTTCTATCTGTTTTACTCATGCTTATCGGCTTGGCCTACGCCATTGCAGCTTGTGCAATTTGGGGACTGATTTATATCTTTCCTTTGTTGTTGCCGCAATACGATCCTACACTTATTGCTTCGGCACGCTTTGCGTTTTACGGGGCAGGTTGTTTGTTGTTGGCGTATTTTCAGCGCGAAAAACTTAAAACTCTTACCCTTGCCGATTGGTTTTATGCCTTTAAGTTAGCCTTTTTCGGCAGTCTTGTTTACTACTGCTCACTGGTGGCCGGTGTTCAATTGGCCGGGGCCCCCGTGGCGGGAATGTTCATGAGTTGTATTCCTGTCTCGGTGGCCATCATCTCCAACCTTCGAAGTCGCTCAAAAGGTGCGTCCGTGGCTTGGTCACGATTGAGTATTCCGCTTGTCTTGATTGCTCTCGGGATGGTGGTGGCTAATTGGACAGAGTTTGCCTACATGGTCAAAGAGCATGAGGGGAGCGCAGGACTATTTTGGCTCGGTGTCGGTTTTTCGGCCTTATCGATGCTTCTTTGGACTTGGTATCCGATTCGCAATGCCGATTGGTTGTTAGCCAATAAACGAAAGGGGCCCAAGGTTTGGGCAACCGCTCAAGGGCTTTCGATATTGCCCGTGACCGTGATCGGCTACTTTGTGTTAGCCTTGGTCGGAATGACACCCGACGGGACGGTTTTTGGACCTGAGCCCAAGAAGTTCTTATTTTTGATGCTTATTGCTGGGGTTGTGTGCGGTTGGATGGGGGCGGCGCTTTGGAATGCCATGAGTGAGCGTTTGCCGACGGCATTGGCTGGTCAGTTGATTGTTTTTGAGACGATTTTCTCTGTCATTTACGCGCACATTTGGCGCGGTCAGTGGCCTACCGTTTCGATGGTCATCGGTATGGTGATGTTACTTTTGGGCGTTTTAGCCGCGATGCGGGTTTTCAGGCAAAGCAGACAAACGAGCTAAGAGCGACCTTTCGCGGAAAATTTCGACTTTAGTCTTTGTTCTGCCATAATGCGTGTGTTAATTATTGGGAATGCATTATGGCAACGACATTTTTATGGCATGACTATGAAACATTCGGACTAAGTCCGACATTGGATCGTCCAGCACAGTTTGCAGCGATTCGAACCGATGAAGCGCTCAATGTGGTGGGCGAGCCGATCTGCTTATACTGTAAGCCTCCCAAAGACACGATGCCTGATCCACAAAGTATTTTTGTTACGGGCATTTTGCCTCAACACTGCGAGCAAGTTGGGTTAGTGGAAGCCGATTTTGCTCAAGCCATTCAAAAAGAAATGTGCCGCACCGAAACGATCAGTGTGGGCTACAACTCCATGCGCTTTGACGATGAAGTGACACGAAATATTTTCTGGCGTAATTTCTTTGATCCCTACAGCCGTGAGTATGAAAACCGTTGCTCGCGCTTCGACCTTTTCCCTTTGGTGGTGGCAACCTGGGCACTGCGCCCGCAAGGCATTAATTGGCCCAAGGCACAAGAGGCAGACCGTCCGTCTTTTCGTTTGGAACACTTGTCGGCTGCAAACGGTCTTGTGCACAAGCATGCACACGATGCATTAAGTGACGTGGAAGCAACGATTGAGGTTGCCAGACTCATCCGAGAAAAGCAACCCAAGCTCTGGGACTATGCGCTGAAAAATCGCTCAAAGGCGGCCGTCTCAAAATTGATCAATAGTGGCAAGCCGCTTTTGTGGGTTAGCCCCTCCCACGGCTACGACAGAGGCTATATGCGCCTCGTGTGTGTACTCGGTGCTCAACCCGGACGTGCCAATCATGTGCTGATGTGGGACTTGTCGGTCGATCCTACCGAGGTTCTTTCAATGACGGCTGCTGAAGTTCGCAAACGGCTTTTTGTGCGCAAGGATGCATTGCCCGAGGGGGTGGATCCGTTGCCGATTTTCTCTTGCAAGATCAATCAAGCACCTTTCTTGGTCGATCACTTGGGGGTATTAAGCCAAGAGCGTGCGCAACAATTCGGTATTGATCGAGAAAAAGCATTGCGACATGCCTCCGTATTGGCCCCTCATGTGCAGAAATTACTCGGCACATGGCAAGAAGCGCTCATGGTCAAAGACGAAGAGTTGCAACAAGAAGAACCCGATGTGGATGCGGCCATTTATCACGGCGGTTTTATGGCCCCGTCAGATAAAAGCGTCATGCAATATGTGCATCACAAGAGCCCGCAGGAATTAACTGAGCTCGTGAGCGAAGGCCGTCTGCACTTCGATGACAAGCGCCTCAATGAATTATTTTTCCGCTATCGTGCTCGCAATTGGCCCGAGAGCTTAACTGAAGAGGAAACCGCTCGCTGGCATCAGTGGCGAGAAGATCGCCTGACGCGGGGGGTGGGCGGAGCAAGATCGCTTGAAGCTTTTGCCGAGGCAATTGAAGAGCTTGCTCAGATGCACGATAACGAGCAAGAGGCCGAGCGTGTAGAAAATATCTGCGGAGCACTCTACGATTGGGCTGAAATTATGAGTGAAAGTCTGGAGTATTAGAGTAATCTGACAGAATTTAATCAATTTGAGCCTATTGCTGGTGTTCCAGCTACGTTCCCAATCATCCTCAGTAAAAAGAATTATCGGATGTGGCACGATAAACGTCGATTTTCATGAAACACGACTCTCTTGACTCAGTGATTGCGATTTCTGAGTCGAAAGAAAGTTTTGTCAGACTCATCCAAGCAGAGGTCAATGTGGAATGCTTTGAGTATTCGATGATCCACGAAATTTGTCCGAAAGAAGTTAAAGAGGCCGGCGTGAGTGTTTTGACTGAGCTAACAGGGAGGCTTTGCCTCCCTTGTTAGATACCGATTATTTCTTTTCGGGCGCGTGACCGAACCACTTGATGTAAATCTTGTCGTAGGTGCCGTTTTCTTTGATGGTCTTTAAACCTTTATTGATCAAAGCGAGCATTTCTTTATTAGTTTTGGCAATGCCGAAGCCATTAAATTTACCCGAGGAACCTTTCCGCGGCACCATGTAGAGGCCTTCGCCACCCTTATGAGCAAAGTAGTATTCGGTGACAATCTTGTCAACGATTACGGCTTCACAGCCGCCCATTTTTAATTCCATGAAAGCTTCACCGATTTGGTCAAAGGCTGCCAGTTTTGCCCCTTTGATTTCGCCGACTTGAATGGCACCGGTGGAACCGATCTGAGCACAGACACGTTTGTTTTGCAAATCGTTATAGACGGAGTATTGGCCTTTCTTTTTATCTTGTACGACCATCACCAGGCCCCCGATTTCGTAATACGGATCGGAGAATGCGATTTGTTTTAACCGCTCCGGTGTAATTGTCATGCCGGAGGCTGCCACATCAATCATGTTCGTTTGTAACGCAGGGATAAGACCGGCGAATTGCATGTTTTGAATTTTGGCTTCATTGCCCGTGGCTTCAATCGTTGCTTTAATCAAATCGATATCAAAGCCTACGATTTCGTTCGTTTTAGGATCTTTAAATTCGTAAGGTGCAAAACCCGCATCGGTGCCGACAACAATGGTGGCGGCATAGGCGTTGGCGGTGAGAGCGAGCGTAGCAATAAGGCTGGCGAGAAGTTTTTTCATTTTCTGAACTCCGAAAGAAATTTTGTTTCGTGCAGTTTACGGGCACAAATATCTTTTGAGTAGTCGCTAACTCATTGATCGCAGTGATGTTTTTACTGCGAATGTTCGGTGAAAACAATACAAAATGCCGACAAAAATAAAGTGCTGAATATTCAAAAAGATAGATAAGAGAAGTAGAGAGAATCGCTTAGATGAATGGGTAGTGTTTTCAAGGAGTCTTCTAAGGCAATTTTGTTAGGAGTGTTCGGCAATGAATTTATCAAAGAAAAAAAAATCTCAGTCATTGGGCGATTTTAAATGTTTTTAAAATCTTTAATAATCAAATGGATAGAGGTTTAGCTGTCATTATTGGTCGACTAATAACCGACGAAAAACAACAAACTAAAAACTTGATTTAACTCAAAAGAACAAAAGCCAACAGCCCAAAAACAGTCAAAAAAGAGGCAACCGAAATATTGGTTGCCTCTTGAGCGTAACCATCAATAATCGCATGTGCGATTATTTTTTACGCGTATCCTTTAAACCGACCGACAAGTTAAAGACCGGGGCTTCAGGCTTGTGATCGATGCGATCAGCCACGAAGTAACCCATACGTTCGAATTGGAATTTGTCATCGGGGGCAGCTTGAGCCAGAGCCGGTTCCACATAACCTTGAACCACTTTCTTGTTGTCGGGATTCAAGAGCGTGCGATAGTCGGCATCCACGGCGTCGGGTTGCGGCACGGAAAAGAGTCGATCATAGAGACGAATTTCTGCTTTCACGGCCGTGGCGGCATCCACAAAGTGGATGGTTGCCTTGGCTTTTACAGTTTCAGAGCCGGCGGTACCGCACTTTGTTTCCGGCAGGTAGCGGCAGTGGACGGCAACCACGTTACCGTTTTCATCCTTGTCGACCGATGTTGGGATGATCGTGTAGGCGTAGCGCAGACGAACGGGTTTGGCTTCAGAGCCGTCGGCCGGAATCGTCAAGCGGCGGAAGCCCTTCGGCGGTACTTCAGCAAAGTCGCTTTCTTCAATCCACAGTTCGCGGGAGAAGGTGATTTCACGCGTGCCCATTTCCGGTTTTTGTGGATGGTTGCTCGCGATGAGCGTTTCGCTTTGACCTTCAGGATAGTTGTCGATAATGAGCTTTAACGGACGAACAACAGCTAAGCGGCGAGCAGCGCGCCCTTCAAGGTCTTCACGCAAGCAAGCTTCAAGCACGGAGAAGTCGATGAGACCGCCTGCTACGCGAGAGACGCCGCAACGTTCTACGAACAGTTGGATGGCTTCAGGCGTGTAGCCGCGGCGGCGCAAACCGAAAATTGTTGGCATGCGTGGATCGTCCCAGCCGTCGACCAAGTGTTCTTGCACCAATTGGATGAGCTTGCGTTTGCTTACCACCACGTGCGAGAGATTCAAACGATTGAATTCGTATTGGTGAGACAGCAAGAAGAAGTTGGGGCGAACCACATCGAGTGCCGCTTGCAAAAGCGGAGTGAAGTGTTCGGGTTGTTGTGTCAACAATGCCCAGAAGGCATCGGCTCGCAAGCCCATCAATTTTTCAGGACCGACTTGATCGTCCCAGGCGTCGAAAATTTCTGCCATGGCAAGCTCAGGGGCACTTTGGCCGAGCTTGTTGCGGTGGCGGTAGCAGTCGCGCATGAAGGCCAGAGCGCGTTCATCGCGGCCGGTGGCCATGTCGGCAATGAGGGTCTTGGCTTCTTCAAATTGCGGGGCGCGCAACACCGGAATCGAGCGCTCAAGAGCCCAATCGTAGAAGGCGCGTTGGTCTTCGAATTCAAGCGTGCAGATGGAGTGAGTAATATTTTCTAACGTATCTTCGATCGGGTGAGCAAAGGTGTACATCGGGTAGATGCACCACTTGTTGCCCGTGCGGTGGTGTTCCGCGAAGCGAATGCGATAGATGGCCGGGTCGCGCATGTTGATGTTGGGGCTGGCCATATCAATCTTGGCACGCACAACCATGGAACCGTCGGGGTGTTTGCCATCGCGCATTTCACGGAAAAGACGCAAGTTTTCTTCGGCCGGGCGATCGCGATAAGGCGAATTCTTACCGGGCTCGGTGAGCGTACCGCGCATGGCATGCATTTCTTCGGCACTTTGTTCATCCACGTAGGCAAAGCCTGTCTTGAGCAAGTGTTCGGCACAATCGTACATCCATTGGAAGTAGTCGCTTGCGAAGTAGAGGTTGTTTTCCTCACCGTGCTTCCAATCAAAGCCGAGCCATCTGACCGATTCCATAATGGAGTCGACGTATTCTTGGTCTTCTTTGACGGGGTTGGTGTCGTCAAAGCGCATGTGACAGTAGCCTTGGTAGTCACGGGCAAGACCGAAATTCAAGCAAATGCTCTTGGCGTGACCGATGTGAAGGTAGCCGTTGGGCTCGGGCGGAAAACGCGTGCGAATGCGTGCCGGATCAGCTACGCCGGCGATCTGCTCGCTGTAGGGAGCAGGGTGACCGCACCACAGACGCGGCTGATTGGCGCCGCGTGCCAGGACTTCGTCAATGATATTGCGAATGAAATTCGTGACTTGAGCGCACGTGTCTTTGGTTTCCGTCGTAGACATAAATTCTTCTTTTCAAACAATAAAGAGTCGGAAACCACCAATTTTAAAGCTTTTTGCGACTCCTCGCCTAGTTTTTCTGCGACGTTTGTGAGAAAAGTCGCTCTGACAAGGCAAACATCGGCGGTTTGCGGCGCCATTGCACGCACTAACCGATCTGAGGCAATTCGCTCCAACGCGTTGTGTAGGCCGGGCTCAGAAACTGCCGTTGCATTTGCCAGCTCTGACGCTGGGTATTGATGGCTGCAAGACTTAGCGTGCGTTTGCCAAAACGAGCATTGATTGCGTCCATCACGACCGATAAGGTATCTCGTCGCGCAATGTCTTGCGCCAAAAACAAGTCCTCTTGAACGTGTGCGGCGCTTTGCAATTGCATGAGAACAACGCCGGCTTTTTTTAAGGGCACTCCGTGCTCATAGACTGCGTCAGCCAATCGCATCACGGCTTGCACGATCGAAGATGTGTCGCTGACGGCGCGGACAAAGTGATGTGTTCGAAAGACCGAGTAGGGGATTGAGTTTGCTCGGTGCATGTTCGAGAGGGCAAAAACGCCCACGGTTTGGCAAAGGCAGGCCTGCTCGCGAAGTTTGTGGGCGGCCTCTTCGGCGTGCCAGACAAGTGCACTGATCAGATCGGTTTTTTGGGTGACGTCTTGAGAAAAACTGTGGCTTCTCAAAATCTGTTCACGTGGTTCTGGGTCATCTTGAGCGCTGAGCGACTCGACGCCGCGAAGTTCAAGGGCGGTGCGCAGCAGTGTCACGGGGAAATGCTCGCGCAAAAAGCCGAGATCGGCTTGTGCCAGATCCAGTGCGCGACGGTACCCCAAGCGATTGAGTCTTTCGGCCAAGCGCGGTCCCACACCCCAGACATCGCTCACAGGAAATAACGCGAGTGCTTTTTGTTGTCGGAGTGTGTTCAGATCATTCCAATTCAAAACGCCTTTTAGTGCAGGGACTTTTTTGGCGACGTGGTTACAGTATTTGGCAAGCGTTCGGGTCGGAGCAATGCCCACGCAGGCAGGAATGCCGACCCATTGAAAAACACGATTGCGAATAGCTTGCCCCAAGACAGTTAGTTCCCGACAGCCGTCTAAAACGGCAAAGCATTCATCGATGGAGTAAATCTCTACGAGGGGGACAAGTGAGGCAATTGTATTCATCATCCGTGCGGACATGTCACCGTAGAGCTCGTAGTTGCTTGAAAAGATGGCGACATTGTTGGCCTTAAGCACGGCTTTGGCCTTAAAGTACGGAGTGCCGCGTTTAAGGCCTAACGCTTTAGCTTCGGCGCTAAGCGTCACAATGCATCCGTCGTTATTGCTTAAGACCACCACGGGGCGGTTGAGAAGATCGGGACGAAAAACTCGCTCACAGGAAACATAAAAAGAGTTGCCGTCAATGAGTGCATACATAACTGATAGGATCCCATTTTTTATTTAACTTGAATATAATGACAAAATCAAGTTTAAAGCAAGGACACTTCATGAGCAAGAGTGAAAATTGGGGTGGTCGTCGTGCTGGGGCCGGTCGCAAACCAAAGTACGAGGCGGCGTTAAGCCAAGTCGTGCAGGCCCGTTTAAGTGACTTACAAGCCAAGTGTTTTAAGAGTTTAGGAGGAGCCGACTGGCTTCGCAACCGACTCGATTCCACGCTGTTGCAGCAAAAGGCACAGACCGATGTGCCGGAAATCAAGCCCGTTAAAGTAAGTACTCGCTTGGCTGTTAATGTGTTTGACTATGCCGTACAGGCGGGTTTTCCGTCTCCGGCCGAAAGCTATGCCAGCGAGGTACTGGACTTTAACGAGTTGCTCGTTGATTGTGAGCCGGCCACCTTTGTCGTACGTGCCAAAGGCGAATCGATGATTGAGGCCGGTATTGCCGAGGGAGATCTTTTGGTGCTCGATCGCAGTAAGCAGGCCCGAACGGGAGATGTTGTGATCATGCGCATCAACGATGAGTTCACAGTCAAACGCTTGATGAAAAACGAGCGAGGGATCTACTTACACCCGGAAAATTCCAACGGGCTGTTTGCAGATATCTTCCCCAATGAAGCTGATGAGTGGCAGTGCGTGGGCGTTGTGACTTACGTCATCAAGAGCATGCGCTAAAGGAGACTTTGCCGCTGCCGGCTAACGCTATTTTTTAGGTGAAAGGCTCCAGGCAATACTGTGCTTGGAGCGATTTAAATGCAATTCAAGAGCGGCCTTGGCCATACCGGCATCTCCCTGCAAAATCGCTTCAAGTAGTGTGCTGTGCTCGCGATCTTTCATCGCAAAGTAATTCGATTGTGTTTTCTCAAAATGGTGTGTTACACGGCTCATGCCTTCGATGACTTGGATGCTGATAGCTTGCAGGGCCTGAACATAGAAGCGGTTATGTGTGGCCTCGGCAATTGCTAAGTGAAAGGCCAAGTCGCGTTCCATCTCGTTTTTATCGTACACGTCGCGGTGTTGCGTCGTGGCTTCAAAGGCTTTTTGAATTTTGATCTTATCGGCCGTATTGGCGCGAAGCGTGGCGTAGTAAGCGATACTGCCTTCCAGTGTTAATCGAAACTCAAAGCAATTCAGATAATCTTCCTGTCCGCTCACGGGACTCATTTGAATGACGCTCGGCACCGAGGCGCGTTTGACAAAGCTGCCCACGCCCTTAATGGACTCAATGAATCCGTCCGTGCGCAATTTTTGTAGAGCGGCCCGCACCACGGGGCGCGAGACCGAGTATTGCGCTGTCAGTTGTTCTTCTGAGGGCAGACGTTGCCCGGGACGAAAGCTTCCTTGGTTGATCTTTTGGAAAAGATCATCGTAGACAAATTGGCCGAGTGTTCTAACAAAGGCGGTCATTTTGAGTTCTGAAAACGGCTAAAAAGATACAGCAATATTACAGCAAATGAAATTTTTCAAGAAAAAATTCAGGGATGTAACAGCATATTTTAAATAT
>USCE01000013.1 GCA_900553105.1 uncultured Sutterella sp. | reverse complement strand
TATCGTCGGCAGCGTCAGATGTGTATAAGAGACAGAACTCAAAGCGCGTGTTTTGGGCGCTGGCGCCCATGAAATCCATTGAAAAAATCACAATTGAAGTTTGAGGAGACAGCAAATGAGCTTACCGACAACCATTCATACTGAAATGCGGCGCAGCGAACGAGCGGTGGATAGCCCCGTTTTAATCAAAGCGTTTTTGCATCGTAGCAAATTTATCACCTTGGGTATTCACGATGACCCATTTCCGTACCTTGTCCCTGTCAGTTACGGTTTTGAACTCAATAATGATGGTTTGGTGTTCTATATCCATGGAGCTCCCGAAGGTCATAAGATCGACTTATTCACCAAGAATCCGAATGTCAGTTTTTGTGTTGTAGAAGCCGGAGCTACGTTTGTTGATGATGAGCCTGCCTGTAATTCCGGTCAAAACTATTTTTCCGTGATCGGTTGCGGGACGGTGGCAAAGGTGCAAGGAGATGAACGCGTTAAGGCGCTCGACGCCATCATGCACCATTATGCAGGAGACAATGGCGAACTGTCTTGGACTTATCCTTCTGCCATGCTCGATAAGATGGGTATCTGGAAGTTAACGGTTAAGGAGCTTTCCGGCAAGACTCGCTCTGAAACGCCACGCCGCTAAGTTTTCAAAAGTATTTCGGGCAAGAGAATCCTTGCCCGAAATATAACGTAACTTAGAGAAAGTTATGGACTCTCGCTGAGAAAACCTCTCGGAACGTTAGAGTCGGGTAATGACCCTTTGAGCCGGCCACCGCGATTTGGGTCGTTTTGCATTAGCATCGTCTTGAGCTCTGTGCCCCAGAGCGATAGCGACGATGGATCTTTCGTTTTTGGCTCCCAGGCCGAAAATTTCATCGACTTTGTCAAAGTTCAACCCGCCGAGAATTGTTGAGTCAACGCCAAGCGTTTCAGCAGCCACTGTCAGGCAACCGAGAGCTAAATACGCCTGATTGCTGTTGTAGAGAAATAGCTCATCTGGATCAGCTTCAAGGCGTTCTGCGGCCATCATACGAATGGCATCGGGGCGTTCTGGAGAAGTCCAGTCGGCAAAGCGGCCGTCAGCATCTTCTTGTTTGTAAAGCGCTTCCCAATATTCTTGACCGAGTTTCGTAGAAACTGTAAACAAAATAAAGACTGGGGCCTTCATTCGCTCAATATTGAAGTCTTTGACTGCGGGCATGAGTTTTGCCTTGGCTTCTTCGCTTTCAATGACGTAAAAATGCCAAGGCTGAGAGTTCACCGATGAGGGAGACAGACGCAATACTTCAATCATCGTCTGCAAAGCTTCTTCAGAGACAGGTTTACTCGGATCGTAGTGTTTGGTGGTATAGCGCGAACGCATAATGCTGAGGATGTCCATACCGGTTCTCCTTTTAGAATTTTTTCGCTAGTAACACAATCACGGCTCCGGAGCCGCCCTCTGCGGGCGCAGCCTGCACATAAGCTTGCACGTCATGCATTTGTCGCAACCAGCGTCGTACCAGTCCTTTTAGAACAGGACCATCTTCTCCGCTGTTGATGCCCTTACCGTGCACGATTCGTACACAACGGATGTGAGCATTGCGAGCTTCTCGGATAAATTCCGATAGCCGTCGTCTTGCTTCATCGGTTCGGCAACCGTGAAGATCAATGTAAGCCCCGACTGGCCACAATCCACGAGAGAGATTACGTGCAAGATCAACACCACAGCCTACGGCCACGTATTCACGATCACCCCAGTCATCAGGATCGGCATCATCAAAATCGTCCGAGAGATCCACTTCGGCTGCAATTTTTACTGCAGTGCGTTGAGGCTCTGCGCGAACGCGTTTGGTTTGATGCATAACGGTGTTTTGACCGGTGTTGAGGCGCGTGACGCCAAGTTTATTCATCTCACGCTCAAATAAGCTGGTTTCATCGATTTTGACTGCTTTACCGCCGACACCGATTCGAGTCATTTCCTCAGCAAAAAGCTTTCGGTCATTTTCCCGTCGCTCTTGCTCCTCGCGCTTTTCTTCTTCCGAAGGTTCTACTTCGGCAATTCGCACTTTGAGAGCTTTTAACGCATCAAACCCTTTGCTACGCATGATGAGCCTCTGCTTATCCTTCTAATTTTTCCAAGTAACGTTGTGCATCAAGCGCTGCCATACAGCCTGTAGCAGCAGAGGTAACGGCTTGACGATAAACGTGATCTTGGCAATCACCAGCGGCAAAAACGCCTTCGATGTCCGTTGCTGTGGCAGCACCCGTTGCCGTGCCCTTTGTGACGATATAGCCGCCATTGAGTTCTAAATCATTAGCAAAGATTTTCGTATTGGGTGAGTGGCCGATGGCGATAAAAACGCCCTCTAAATCAACGGTTTCGTCAGCCTCGCCTTTGGCGCTTTTCAGACAAAGACCCGTAACACCTTGTTCGTTGCCGAGCACTTCACGTACTTCTCGGAAAAGGTGCAAAACCACTTTGCCTTCTTCGACTGCTTGCATGAGTTTCTTCACCATGATGGGTTCTGCACGGAACCGATCGCTACGGTGCACGAGGTGGACAACCGAGGCGATATTGGCTAGGTACAGAGCTTCTTCAAGTGCAGCATTGCCGCCGCCCACAACGGCCACGGGTTTACCACGATAGAAAAAGCCGTCGCAGGTGGCACAGGCAGAAACGCCGCGCCCTTTGTATCGGGTTTCAGACTCAAGCCCTAGATACTTGGCACTGGCTCCCGTTGCAATGATCAATGCGTCGCACGTAAAAGTTTTGCCGGAGTCGGCAACGAGTCGAATGGGTTTTTCTTTCAAATGGGCTTCAACAATCACATCGTACTCAATACGCGTACCGAAACGTTCGGCGTGATCGGCGAAGCGCTGCATCAACTCGGGACCGGCGGTGCCGTTAACATCGGCGGGCCAGTTTTCGATTTCAGAGGTCGTCATCAGTTGTCCGCCTTGCTCCATGCCGGTAATCAAAAGCGGGGAGAGATTAGCGCGGGAGGCATAAACACCGGCGGTATAGCCGGCAGGGCCGGAGCCGATAATGATGAGTTTTTCGTGTTGAATATCTGCCATGGTAAAAGTTCCTTAATTGAGAATTACTGTCATCCATTGTATCGGAGAAAGACAGCAAAATCGGTCTCCATTTGTACATTGACACAGTTTTTTGCGCCCTCGCAAAAGCTGTCGGTTGAAAAACTGCAACAGAGGCTAAAAATTCTTTTCCAACATCAATATTTGCCACAGGTTTGGCTCTTTGCTTTGTTAAAATTCACAGATTAAATGGAAAATTGAATGAGAAAACCTGCGTTAAATAAAGAAAAGGCTAAAAAAGATATCTTAAAGCCTTCCCCTAAAAGTTCACCGCGCTCTAAAACGGCTACTCAGCTAGCCGCTAAGACTGTTTCGGTGGGGGCTGTTGCCGTGCCTGAGGGAAACGTCAAACCTGCCAAGCGCGTCCGATTAAAAAGTTTGGTCGGCGGCACGTTAATGATTGCCTCACTGCTGTATGCGTTGATGTTGGTATCGTATAACCCGGCCGATCCGTCCTTTTCGCACGCTGCGCCTAACACGCAAGCCACCAATTTTGTCGGTTTGGCCGGTGCCTGGATAGCCGATGTAGCACTGTTTGCACTCGGATGGTCTGCCTATTGGTTGGTTCCCGTTTTTGCTATGAGCGGATGGCGACGCTTAAACAGTCGATATATCAAACCGGCTTTCGGCCGCTTAATTCATTTGGCCGGCCTGGTTTTCATGCTTGGCGGCAGCACGTGTTTGGAAGCACTGAGATTGTCGTATTTATCCGAAGCGTTGCCCGGTGAAGCTGGTGGAGTCTTGGGGCAAACGTTAATGGATCATGTTACGCCCATTACGGGCGGCATCGGAACGACGATTCTGATGTTGATCATTACGTTATTTGCTGTGTCGGTCTTTTTTGATTTCCATTGGCTCGATGTGGCCGAAAAGCTTGGTGCTCGTCTTGAACGGATGGTCAATGCAGTATCGTCTCGTCGTGAAAGTGCTCAAGACAAGGAGTTGGGGTTGAACGCGCAGGCCGAACGCGCTCAACAGGTTCAAAAAGATGCTGAAGAGAATGTACCTGTGGAGTTACCCGAGCCGGTTTCTGCGCCCGAAGTCACTACGGCAGCTCATCCGACAAGCCCGGTTGCCATCAAAGCTCAGGCCAAAGTTAAACAGTCTGATGTAGCCTTAGAAGCCAAGCAAGAACCCTTGTTTGAAGACTCCTCACAACCGATTCGTCCTTCGTTGAGACTTTTCGACCAGGCAACGAATTCCGCACCCTCAATCGACACTGCTTCTTTGGGGGTCATGAGTAGTTTGATCGAAAATAAATTAGCCTCTTTCGGCATTGATGTTAAGGTGAAATCGGCCAGTCCCGGACCGGTTGTGACTCGCTACGAAATTGAATTGGCCGAAGGAGTAAAGAGTTCGAGTGTTAAAAGTTTGGAGTCCGATTTGGCTCGTGTTTTAAGTGTGCGTTCAGTGCGTGTGCTCGATACCGTTGCCAATACTCCCTACATGGGTATTGAGGTGCCCAATCCTCGTCGTCAGATCGTTAAAATTGCCGAGCTCTTGGGCTCTGAAGACTTTGCCAAGAGTCGTGCGAACTTGCCCTTGTGCTTGGGCAAACGCATTACCGGTGAGCCTTTTGTTGCGGACCTGGCCAAGATGCCGCATTTGTTAGTAGCCGGTACGACAGGTTCGGGTAAATCGGTGGGCGTCAATAGCATGATTTTATCGCTGCTCTATAAATTTGAACCCTCGCAGTTGCGCTTAATTTTGATAGACCCCAAAAAAGTCGAATTTGCTTACTACGAAGACATTCCTCATTTGTTGTGCCCTGTGGTTGATCAAATGGAAGAGGCCAAGCATGGGCTACAGTGGTGTGTGAAAGAGATGGAGCGTCGCTACAAGCTAGCTCAATCCATTAAGGTGCGCAATATTGAAAGCTTTAACGCTCGTGTAAGAGAAGCTCGAGCGGCTGGTGAGCCGTTGATGAATCAGTTGGCAAAAAATGCCGGTGAAGACATTGAGCTTGAAGAATTGCCCTACATTGTTGTGGTTGTTGACGAGTTAGCAGACCTCTTGATTGTGGATAAAAAGGGTGTTGAAGAGTCGTTGATTCGTTTGGCTCAAAAAGCACGTGCAGCCGGTATTCATTTGATTTTGGCCACACAGCGACCGAGTGCCGATGTCATTTCGGGACTCTTGCGTACCAATATTCCGACTCGTGCAGCGTTCCAAGTCGCTACCAGTTCTGACAGTCGTATCATTTTGGACCAAACTGGAGCTGAGAATTTGTTAGGGTATGGCGATTTCCTCTTTAAGATGCCCAATATGCAAACTTTGGAACGAATCCAAGGGGCGTTTGTGACCGATGAGGAATTGGAGCGTGTTAACGGAGCCTTGCGTCAGATGGCTAGACCTAAGTACATCGATGATGTATTGGTTGGCGAGCCTGAAGAGCAGACTTCGGTTGAGATGCCTCGCGGCACCAACGGCGGCAAGCGTGATCCGCTATTTGATCAAGCCGTGGCGATTATTTTGGACTCCAACAAGTGCTCGGTCACTTACTTACAACGTCGCTTAGGTGTGGGGTATCCACGTGCGGCCAATATTGTTGATGAGCTGGAAGCCGAAGGCATTGTAAGTCCTGCCGACTCCAGCGGACGCCGTACGATTAACGCTAGAAATAACGAGGAGCTTTAACGTGAAAAAGCTTTGTGTCTTTGCCCTTGTTACAGCCGCAATTTTTACGGGTTCAGCTTTTGCCGCAGCAACGGACGATTTGCAACACTTTCTTAAAAATACGTCCTCGGCTACCGGTCGTTTTACGCAATCGGTTGTCGGAAAAGACGGAGTGGCGGTGTCCAACGGGGCTTCTGAGGGAGAGTTTTCTTTTTCGCGTCCGGGGAAATTCCGTTGGCATTATTTGACACCTTACGAGGAGCTGATGATCACAAACGGCAAAACGCTTTGGCTCTATGACACGGAGCTTGAGCAAGTTACGATCAAGACTCTGACAACAGCATTGCCCGCGACCCCCGCTTCGCTTTTATTCGGTAACACGGACTTTTCGAAAGACTTTAACGTCAAGGATATTGCGTCCAAGGACGCTCTGGCCTGGTTAGTTGCCACGCCGAAAGACTCTGCGTCAAGTTTTAGTGAAGTCAGAATTGGCTTTATGAAGCAGTTGCCGGCGGCGATGATTTTAAGAGATAACTTCGGGCAAGAGACACATCTTCTTTTCAGTGACGTCAAACGCAATGTGAAAATTCAAAGTTCATTGTTTGAATTCAAAGTCCCGAAAGGTGTCGAGGTGCTCGAAGACAAAAGTGCATTTTGATAGTGCGAAAAAAGCCTCGCCGGTTTGGACGATTGGGCGAGGCTGTGAGAGGCACCGGCCAGGCGCTCGAGGAGCTCACTCGAGCGCTTTCTTTTTAACTGGCGACGGCTTGCCGAGGAGATCCCGAGCCTTGAGATTTATCCGTCGGCTTATTTTTACGGACTTTCTGCGTCATGTGATAGATCACATAGCACAGTACCGTAAAGGGAATGCCGCAGTACAGCGCCACACGTTGGTCCGGATCGATCCCCATGCCGATCATGACCACCAGGCAGAGCGCACCGCCTAAGATCGGAACCAAGGGGAACATCGGACTCTTGTATTTAAGTTCATCGAGGTTGTGGCCGTTAGCTAAGAATTGCTTGCGGAAGCGATAGTGAGCCACACAGATGCTCAACCACACCGCAACGGTGGAAAAGCCCACGATAGATGTGAGAATCACAAAGACCGTGTCGGCAGCCATCACGCTGGAAGCTAAGGCTAAAAGACCGCCCAGCATACTAAAAGCCAGCGCATTGACGGGTACTCCTCGCTTATTGAGTTTGGCCAAACCCGCCGGCATCATTCCGTCGTGACCGAGCGACCATACCATACGGCCGGACGCAAAAAGACCGGTGTTGGCTGAGGACAAAATAGCGGTGATGATAACGAAATTGAAGATATCGGCCGCGTAGGGGATTCCCAATTCTTCAAAAACAGTCATAAAGGGGCTCTTGGAGACCGTGGCCGTTTCTGCCGGAACCAACATCGCTACGATTAAAACCGTGCCCACAAAGAAGATCACAAGGCGCAAAAGCGAGGCTCTGACTGCCAATGGGATAACACGCTCTGGGTTATTGGTTTCACCGGCGGCCACCCCGATTAATTCAGTGCCTGAGTATGCAAAGCAAACCGTGACCATCGTAAACAGTAGCGGGGCAATGCCGTTGGGCAATAACTCTCCGTTGCCGACTAGATTAGTCAAACCGGGAGAGCCGTTTTCGCCAAAAGGAATAACGTCAAATAATGCGCAGGCACCCAGGATGATAAACGCCTGAATTGTGATGACTTTGATGAGCGAGAGATAGAACTCGCTTTCGGCAAAAAAGCGCGTGTCGATTACGTTTAAAAGAAAAATGAGCGATCCGAATATGATGCACCAAGTCCAGACAGGTACGTTCGGGAACCAATATTGCATAGCAAAGCCCACGGCAGTAAATGCCGTACCGAGCGTTACAGTCCAGTTTAGCCAATACAGCCAAGCAACTGCATAACCCGAAGCCGGAGAGATATAGCGACTTGCATAAACGTGGAAAGAGCCAGGATCAGGGTGAGCGACCGACAATTCTCCTAAGCTGAGCATGATCAAATAGACCATGAAGGCGCCGATCAAGTAAGCCACGACTGTGCCGAATGCACCGACGTTAGCAATAATATGCCCTGTACCGAAAAAGAGTCCGCTGCCAATTACGCCGCCAAGACTCAACATAATTAAATGGCGCAATTGCATCGAGCGTTGGAATTGGGACTCGTTGTTCGCCGTAGTGTTTTGGGAGTTCATACTGCCTTCCCCCAAAGTGCTGACATTGCGTTCTAGCGCCGAGGGTACAGGCTCTTACCCAAGGACTCAGGATCTTGTCTTCGACGAGTAAACTCGCTTCGAAGCTAGTCCGACAATCTCAACTTGTTTCTCAAAGGCATCCGTCGTCCAAACGTCTGCCTTACGCTTTTCTTCGGGGGTTGTCTCCCCCGCACGGTGGTCAACACGTTTAACGGTTTTATTGGTTGACACCGCGATATTAGGCATAAATGAAAGTAAGTGCAAGGGGTGAAATTAAAAAAGTAGAATGTTCTGAAAGATACAATATATAGTGTTATACCTGTTGATTTTTAGAAAATTATCGATATGTGGTGTCTCTAAAAAGGTACACGCGGCGCTTTTTTGACGATAAATATGAAGTTTTTAGTGCATTTTATCCAATGCGTTAACATAAACGAGCGCCGTATAATCACAAAATCAATCTTAATTTTCGGAGAACGGCATGCAGCGAATAACATTGTCTTTGACTGATGACACAGCCGAACTTTTTAATCGCTGGTATGAAAAACGTGGGTATAAAAACCGATCGGAAGCATTTAGGGACATGATTCGAAACTTTGAAGCTGAAGATCGTTTTGAAGAAAACGAGGATGCGCATTGCGCTGCTGTGGTTAGCTACGTCTACAACCATCATGAAAGGCAGCTGGCTGCCCGAATGGTGGAGCATCAACATCAGCATGGCGATGTTGTTCACACGGTGACCCATGTGCACTTAAATCACGAAGAGTGTCTTGAAACCGTCATACTGTTCGGTCACGTCAAAGAAGTTATGGCCGTTGCTGATGGCATTCTGACCGAGCCGGGCATTCGCAACGGTCGGGTACATCGTATGCCGCTTGATGCCGTTTCTCATTGTCACCAGCATTAGAAGCGTCAGTGTTGCGCAAAAAGAAGATCGGAGGACTTGAATATGTCTGACAAGATGTGGGGCGGTCGTTTTGATTTGCCCATGGACCGGTTGGTCGAGGAGTTTAACGCGACGATATTGATTGAAAAGCGCGTCACACCGTTTTCCATTCAAGGATCAATTGCTCACGTCAGAATGTTGGCCAAACAAGGAATATTGCCAGAGGCGGATGCACAGGCTATTTTGACGGCGTTAGATCAAGTAGCCCGTGAAGTTGAGCAAGGGCAATTTGTGTTTGATGTGGCCGATGAGGATATTCAGATGGCCATTGAACGGCGGGTAACGGAGATTGCTGGTGTTGCCGGCGGCAAGATGCATACGGCGCGTTCTCGAAACGATCAAGCTCAACTCGATGTCAGACTGTACGCTCGTTCAGCCATTGATAACATCATTGCCGTGATCCGTCGACTTCAAGCCACGATCATCAGTAAGGCTGAAGAGAATTTCGGCGTGATGTTTCCGGGATACACGCATATGCAAACCGGACAGCCCATTTTGTTTTCGCACTGGATGATGGCTTACTTTTGGATGCTTGAGCGTGATGTGGGACGTTTTAAAGATGCCAGAAAGCGCTTGAACATATGCCCGTTGGGTACGGCGGCCATGGCCGGAACGGGCTTTAATATTGATCGCGACATGACTGCTCTGGAATTGGGTTTCAGTGCCCCGAGTGAGAATTCCGTTGACACGATTGCTGATCGCGATCACTTAATTGAAATTAATTCGGCAGCATCAACTTGCATGATGCATTTAAGCCGCTTGTGTGAAGAAATTGTCTTTTTTGCTACGCAAGACTTCCGTTTCTTTGAGCTTTCGGATGACTTTTGCACAGGGTCTTCGATCATGCCCAATAAGAAAAATCCTGACATCGCTGAGAAAATTCGTGGCAAAACCGGCCGTGTTTTCGGCAATCTTCAGGCCATTTTGACCATGATGAAGGGATTGCCGCTGGCGTTTAATACGGACATGAGTGAAGATAAAGAGCCGACGTTTGATTCAATTGATACGCTGACACTGAGTATTCAGGTGCTTACTCCCATGCTGGCAAAGATGAAGATCAATGCTCAGAAAACGCGCGAAGCGGCTCAACGAGGTTTTTCCAATGCAACCGATTTGGCGGACTATTTGGCGCGCAAAGGCCTGCCTTTCCGTCAAGCGCACCATATTGTGGGTCATTTAGTGAATTACTGCATCAAGCATGAGACCGATTTTGAGCATTTACCTTTGGACATTTATCGTCAACACAGCGATTTGATTGACGATGATGTCTATGAGGCCATTGCGCTTGAGACATGCGTGAAGGTACGTCGCTCTTATGGTGGTACGGCGCCGGAATGCGTCAAAGAGCAGATTAATCGTGCAAAAGCCATTTTGGCTTCGGCCTAAACGTATAGGAACAAAGTTATGAAAATCGAAACATTTGGTGTTGAACAGTGGATGAATGCTTGGGAGACGAAGTGTGCTTATAACGTAGCTGAGACCTGCGTGGAATCGTTGACCGTTGCTGAACTTTTGGCCATGGCAGAAATCTCTAAAGAACAAATGGCTCAGGATTTGGCGGCTAAAAAGCTGACTTACGGTTGGATCGAAGGTAGTGAAAAGCTTCGCAATCTTATTGCAGGGCTCTATCGCCAACAAACGGCAAAGAATGTTTTAACCACGCACGGATGTATCGGAGCCAACATGTTGGTGCATCGCAGTTTGGTTGAGCCAGGCGATCACGTCATTTCCGTTATTCCGACCTATCAACAACACTACTCCATTCCGCAAAGCTTCGGGGCGGATATTGAGACGCTGCGCTTGCTGCCTGAAGATAATTTTTTGCCGGATATGGCATTGTTAAAAAACATGATTCGTAGCAATACGAAGCTTATCTGCATTAATAACCCGAATAATCCCACTGGTGCATTAATGCCGACAGAAATGCTTCAGGAGGTCTGCGATATGGCCAAAGAGGTCGGTGCGTGGGTACTCTGCGATGAAGTCTATCGTGGTCTGACACAAGAAGATATCTACAGCGAATCCGTAGCAGATCTTTATGAAAAAGGAATCAGTACGAGCAGTATGAGTAA
Source organism: uncultured Sutterella sp. (assembly GCA_900553105.1). Classification (GTDB taxonomy): domain Bacteria; phylum Pseudomonadota; class Gammaproteobacteria; order Burkholderiales; family Burkholderiaceae_F; genus Aphodousia. The sequence goes on along the minus strand of USCE01000013.1, from coordinate 6,071 downwards.
GGTTTTTAGCCTTGCCGGTTTGCGCTTGGGCTGGATTGTGGCCAGCCCCGATCTCCTAGCTAAGATTCTTGAACAACGCGACTACGATACGATCAGCGTGGGCATGCTCGATGAATATTTTGCGGAAATTGCGCTCTCGGTCAAAGATAAGATTCTGCAAAGAAATCGTGCCATTGTTCGAGAAAACTTAAAAGTTTTAGATGATTGGGTCAGCCATGAGTCTCGTGTCAGTTATGTAAAGCCCAAAGCAGGCACAACGGCTTTTGTGAAAGTTCAAACGCAACTGTCCTCGTACGAATTTTGCGAACGTCTGGTGAAACAAACCGGAGTGATGTTTACGCCGGGCTCAGCGTTGCACACGGAAGGTTTTGTGCGAATTGGCTACGCCAACAATATCGAAGTGTTAAAGAAAGGTCTTGATTTGACCTCGGAATTTTTAAAAAATGTACCGTAACTAAAGCATTACTTTATCAAAAACGGTCGCCTAATCGAAGTTGGAGGCGACCGTTTACGACTAAAAATCTACGAATTTTTCTTTTGACGTTTCTGTAACATCAATTGAGCATTCTTTTTAAGAGCATCCAGCTGTTGAATAAACCCATTACGATTGACAAGTGGGTGAGATTCTCCCTTTTTGCGGGACTTAATCAATTCGATCTTTTCGGTTAGATGGTTGCTGAAAGGATGCGCAGTCATGTCAACGCTAATTTGGGGTTGTATGGCAGCCAATTTTTCTAATGAAGCAATATAAGCTTTGAGTTGAGCATCGCTTTCAATGGCGTTAAGACCCAGTCCTCCAATGGTTACTGCTTCATAGCGGTTCCCATCGCAAAAAACAGGGTATTGATAAGATAGCGTCCCCCAGGTGTGCCCGGGCGTTTCGATGGCTTTTATGCGTGTCTTGCCAAGAGAAATAATATCTCCATCTTTTGCAGTCATATCCTTGGGAATCATGCGGCGAGCGGTAGCGTGGTTTTTACTACCCGGTTGAGCTTCTTGCCAGCCTTTGGCGCTCATCACAAAATGAGCGTTTCTTAGCAACGGTTTTAACGTTGCAGCTCCACCTACATGATCAAAGTGGCCATGAGTCATGAGAACATATTTGATATTTTCAAGTTCGATATGCAACGAAGATAAGTTATCGATTAAGTGTCCGACAAAGGGTTCGTGCAAAGTATCAATCAAAATATAGCCTTCCTCCGTTTTGATCAAGTAAGAAGCAACCCAACGAAGACCAACATACCAAACATTGTCAAAGACTTGATATGGGGCAATCTTTTGAATGACTGGATCTGAGAGCCACTGATGAAGTTCTGCTGGCATGGATCCGGTTTGTGCTAATAGGGAAAAGCCTCTGCCGACAGCATCAGAGTCAAGTGAAGTAGCGGTTTGGGTCAGTGTTTTAGCGTGGGCACTAGAAAAAAATGCGCTGGCACTAAAGATTCCGGTATTAAATAAGCGTCTGGAAATCATAGCAATGTACTCCTGTTTGATCGGACTGGTATCATGAGTATAGGTTTAATTATTGAAATAATTAATGGTGTTTTATTCAATATATTATTGCTTAATTCGTAATAATTAAGGAGGTTGAATGCAAGCAGTTTTTGAACTTCGTGTTTTCATATTGGTTGCAGAAATGTTGAGTTTTACACGGGCTGCAGACGCTTTAGATGTGTCTGTAGCGGTAGTCACTCGTGCGATCAAAAAGTTAGAAAAAGAACTGGGAGTCAGACTGTTTCATAGGACCACTCGTAAGGTAACGCTGACAGAGGCTGGAGAAAAGTTTTTTTCAGATACTAGAGATGTCGTGCAGGATCTTGATAACGCAGTAATATCTTTGAAGGATTCGGCGCTAAAAGAGCTCCGTGGGAATATTCGAGTTTGTGCTCCTAGCGCTTTTAGTTCAGCATTTCTTCTCGATACCATCAATGAATTTTTGGTTTCTCACCCAGGTGTACAGATTGATTTATTGACGAGCGATACAGCAATTAATTTAGTCGAGAGTCGTATTGATGTGGCGTTTTACATTGGTATGCCCAGCTCCGAAAACATGATTGTTAGACAGTTGGGAAAAATTTCTAGTGGGTTGTATGTTGCCAGTCATTATATTTTTTCAAAAAACGAAGTTTCAAGCCCGAGCACTATTCAAAATTGCGAGTTTGTCGGTCATTCTGGACCCACTCCTGGTTGGGAGTTATTCGGACCTAATGGCGTTCGTGTCGTATTAACACCGCATCGGTTTCGGCTTCGCTGTAATAATACGATTCTTGTAAAAAAAGCAACTGTTTTGGGGCTTGGGATCGCCATGTTACCCAATCATGAAGCAGAGCCGCTGGTTCGTGCTGGCCGTTTAATTCGGATTCTACCTGAATGGCGAGGTAGAGATGTCAATTTAACAGCGGTTTCAAGCTCCAGAACTTTGACACTAGCAGCTAGAGAATTTATTAATTTCGTAAAGAAGCGGTTTGCAGAAGATAACATGGATTTCTAGGTGGCTTGCAGTAGAATGATCGATGTCGCTAAAAATCTGTTTTAATGGAGATCACCATGCAAACTCAACCGACAGTGTGGCGCGAAACGGCAAGTGCCACCGCCAATCGTTTAACGGATCTGACAATCAAAGAATTTCTTAAGTTCAGCAAAGTGCCCCGTCCGGGTTTTCATACTGAAAAAGCTTTAGCGTATTTTCAAGCTTGGGCCGAAGAACATGGCTTTAAACACTATCGCGACGATTACGGTAATTTCTGGATGGATGTTCCGGCAACAGCCGGCTTTGAGCATTATCCCAAAGTGATTCTTCAAGCACACATGGACATGGTTTGTGTGGCTACGTCCGATAGGGAAATCGATTTTGAGACAACGGGTATTACCGCCATTATTAACGGTAATCGCATGACCGCTGACGGTACTTCTTTAGGGGCCGATAACGGAATCGGTGTGGCAAGCGCATTAGCCATTGTTGCCGGTGACGTTGAGCACGGTCCCATTCGTGTGCTGTTCACGGCAGACGAAGACGTGGGGTTGCACGGTGCTGCGGCCTTGGATCCTGCTGCTCTTGACAGTGATTACCTGATTAATATTGACCTTGAAGAAGAAAATGAGGTTTGTTATTCCTGCGCCGGAAACCTTCGTGCTTCGATGAAAAAGGCAGTGGAAATGGCGCCTGTGACCGACACCGAGCATGTTTGGTGCGTGACGGTTGACGGTTTGATGGGCGGCCACTCCGGCATGGATATCCACCGCAATCGTTTAAGTGCTTCGGTCGCATTAATGCGCATGATGCAAAAGGCTCAAGAGACCTGCGGAGGTTTGCGTTTTGTCCAAGTGAAGTCGGGTGCCGCCTTTAACGCCATTACCTATACGGGTAGCGTTACGGTAGCAGTAGTCGCCGACAAGGACGAAGCGTTTAAGGCTGCGGTAGAGGCTCAAAAGGCAGAGCTTTTAGCTCAGTTCCCGCAAGAAAAGATGACGGTTTCTGTTGAAAGTGTTGATGTCGATGGTGTCAAAGCCGCCTCAACTCAAGAAAGTGCACATCTGATCGCCCTTGTCAATTACTTACCTCAAGGTGTTTTGGCGATGAGTCCCAAGATTGACGGTTTGGTGCAAACGTCGTCAAATATTGGTGTGCTTCAAATGAAAGACGGTGAGATTGAAGTTGGCACGAGTAGCCGCTCTTGTGTGACCGCTGACGTCGACCAACTCGAAGCAGATTTCACGGCCGAATCGGCTAAATACGGTTATACGTTAAGCGTCATGAGCAAGTACCCGGGTTGGGACGGTGATCCGGATTCGCCCTTGTTGATGCTCTCAGCTAAGGGGTATGAGTCGATTGGAGTCAAGGCTCGTTTGGTGGCTATTCACGCTGGTCTTGAACCCTCTTGGTTCTCCTCGAAGCGCCCCGGCATGCAAATGATTTGTTTGGGGCCGACGTTAAAGGGGGCTCACACGACCGATGAGACACTCTATATTGACACGTTAGCTCCGACAATCGATGTTGTGCTGTATTGCTTACAACACGTCAATGAACTTTAATTAACATCGACAAAGGATCGGGGAGAGGGACTACGGTTTCTCTCCCCGTTTTGTTTACGCTTCAAGCGCTGTAAAGGCAAATTTGTCAACGTCAAAAAGCCCTTGATCGGTGATTTTTAAGTGTGGAATGACGGGTAAAGCTAAAAATGCCAGGGTCATCGCTGCGTTTACCCCGTCGGCAATGTCAAAATGCTCATGTACGGCCTTTTCAAAATTGTGTTGTTCAAGCCGTACGCTTTCGGCGTCTTTGTCGCTCATCAAGCCAGCCACGGGCAGTGCAAGCGTTGCAACAACCTCCCCTTTATTAACGGCACATTGTCCGCCTTGCAATGTTTTGAGTGTTTCAACGGCTTTTAGCATGTCACTGTCATTGTCACCGATCACGACAATATTGTGGCTGTCGTGGGCAACGGTGGTCGCAACGGCGCCCTGCATCAAGGCACCTTCTTTGAGATAACCTTTGACAACACCGAGCGCCATGTTGCCGGTGGCGTGGTGTCGTTCAATGACCGCAATCTTTAGCAATCCCGGATTCTCGTTACATTGAAAAAGGCCATTAAGGCAGAGAACATCCTCGATGAGCGTTTCGGTGAGCAGTTCATTGGGCAGTAAGCCGATGATTCGAAGCTTGTTCGACGCTAAGGGCATTTGAAAGTCACTGAGCGCAACGTTGATCGGATTAACCGTATGCGTGATGTGTTTCGGCAACATCGGATGAGATGACGGATGCAACAAACGACCACGGTGCGCAACATGAACACCATTTAAGAAAACGTCACAGACGTTGAAATCCTTGAGGTTATCAACGAGCGCAAAATTTGCTTTGCGCCCGGCTTCAATGGCTCCGAGGTGAGTGAGTCCGTAATGACGAGCCGCATTGATGGTGGCCATCTGTACGGCGGTGATGGGATCAAGGCCTGCGGCAACTGCCATTCGTAAATGTTTTTCCAAATGACCTTCGCGCACGATGTCATCAGGATGAGTGTCATCGCAACAGAAGCTGCAAAATGCCGCATTGGCTTGGGTAACAGCGGGCAATAATTGAGCCAGATTTTTGGCTGCTGAGCCTTGGCGCAACAGCACTGTCATACCACAGTCAATTCTTTCCAACATTTCCTCGATTGTGGAGCATTCGTGATCGCTGGAGACGCCCGCAGTAGCATAGGCTTTTAGCGCTTGACCAGACAATAATGGAGCATGACCGTCAATTGGTCTATCGTGTGCACGAGCTAACGCAAGTTTGGCTATCAAGTCAGGGTCTTTCCGTAAAACCCCGGGCACATTCATCACCTCGCCAAGCCCCAGGACACAATCGACGGCGAAGTAGTCTTGGAGATCTTTTGCTAGAAGTTGGGCGCCTGCCGTTTCAAAAGGCGTAGCTGGTACGCACGATGGCAACATGAAGCGAATGTCAAGCGCGGCACCTCGGGCATTTTCGATCATGAAATCAAGACCCTTCGTGCCTAAAACGTTGGCAATTTCGTGAGGATCGGCAATGACGCAACCGGTACCGTGGACGATTACCAAGTCGCTGAAGTGAGATGGGGTTAATTGGGAGGACTCTATATGAACATGGGCGTCGATAAAAGCAGGCAATAAAAACTGACCGTTGAGATCGATTATGCGGTCGGTTTTAACCGTGCCTTGAGGAACCAACGCTTCAATGGTGTCACCTTTGACAATAACGTCAGTATCGTTGAGCCAGCGACCGGTAATGACATCAGCAATGGTGGCGTTCGTAAAGCAGATTGTTTGTGACATGACATCCGTCCAAGAAAAGTTCCACGAACAGATGCTAAAAGCTTTTGCACTTTCGGGCAAGAGATTGGCTGAAAAGAAAACGGGAAAGTCATTGTTGACTTTCCCGTGAATTGGCTCCCCGAGTTGGGCTCGAACCAACGACCTGCGGATTAACAGTCCGTCGCTCTACCGACTGAGCTATCGGGGAATGAAAAAGTTCCAAGAACTTCCTCAAAAAATTGGGTGGCTCCCCGAGTTGGGCTCGAACCAACGACCTGCGGATTAACAGTCCGTCGCTC
>USCE01000012.1 GCA_900553105.1 uncultured Sutterella sp. | reverse complement strand
CCTCTGGCTGCGGAAAAACTACACTTTTAAATTTAATTTTAGGTTTAACTGATGCCACGTCGGGGCAATTGATCTATGACGGTGAAGATTTAAGTCACGTCAGTATGCAAAAACGTGGTTTTAACATCGTTTTCCAAGATTTTGCGCTTTTCCCCAATCTTAATGCCAGAGACAATATCCTCTACGGACTTCGTAACCATCCGCAGGCATCAAGTCCCAAAGAAGTCGAAGAATTGATCGATCTTCTGGGCCTTCGCAAGCACCTTGATCAACGCATCGATGAGCTCTCAGGCGGCCAAAAACAACGTGTCGCCATTGCAAGAACCTTGGTGTTAAAACCTCGCATTTTGTTGCTTGACGAGCCTTTATCGGCCTTAGACGGCATCATCAAGGAGTCGATTAAAGAACGCATTCGTACCGTCGCTCGCCAATACCGTTTGACAACATTAATCGTGACGCATGATCCGGAAGAAGCTTTGACGATTTCTGATCGCGTCTTAATCATTAACGAAGGCAAAATCTCGCAATTCGATACCCCACAAAACATTGTCAGTAACCCGGCCAATGACTTTATTCGTAAATTCATCCTGTCTCAGTTAACGATCAAACGCTCCAACATTCTTAAGCTTTTCAATGACAGCTTGCCCCAAGTAAAACCCGCAAGCGGTGACATTGGGGCCTCCAGCATTTTTCAAAGCACCAATCAGGCCGTAGCCTAAAAGGACAAAATTATGAGTCTCCGATTGATGGGTCGCGGCCAAAATGAGCTCAAAGTTCTTTACTGGCTGATAACCGCCACCCTGGTTGCCATTTTGCTTTACCCCTTGGGTTGTGTGCTTTTTCAGTCTGTGCTGACACCGATGGGCGCAACCGGATTTGACAATTACACCGCACTATTGGATCAACCGCGCTTTTGGCGCGCCATGGGCAATAGCTTTATAGTGTCAGGGATTTCCGCTGCGATCGCAGCCGTTTTAGGTTTTTTCTGTGCTTACGGGTTGCACTTTACGCGTATAAACCCCACGCTGAAGAAAATCATTCAAATCGTTGTTCTGCTTCCCCTGTTTTTACCGTCCATCACATACGGTTTTGCCGTCATTTATTCGTTCGGACGATTGGGACTTATCAGTCAACTCATCGGGCAACCGCCGTTTTCGATTTACGGTTTTTGGGGGTTGTTGATTGCCGATGTGATTTACACGTTGCCGCCCGCATTTTTGATCCTCTATAACGCGTTTTTCTACATCGATCGCAACTTCGTGACGGTGAGCAAACTCATGGGGGATTCTCCCTGGCGAACTTTTTATGTGACGGCGCTTCGTCCAGTTGTCGGCGCATTGCTTTCAGCGTTTATCTTAAGTTTCTTTCTCTCGTTTACCGACTTCGGGATTCCAGTCTCCATTGCCGGTCAATACGAAGTCATCGCCACCGAGCTATATACGACAATGATGGGGGCAGTTCCTAACTTCGGCGAAGGTGCAGTCATTGCCATGGCAATGCTTGTGCCATCCGTTGCCTCGGTCGTTTTGCTTCGTTGGGTAGATCGCTTTAACTTTCGCTACAACAAAATTTCCAAAGCCGAAGTGGCTGAAAACACGACTAGAGACGTTGTCTTCTTAGGTTATTTCTTCGTGGTGTCCTTAGCATTACTGAGCGTGTTCATCGTGATGTTTGTTGTACCGTTTGTTAAACAATGGCCCTACCAACCGTTCTTCACCTTGGACGTAATCTCCCGAATCTTAAATGATTACGCCATCTGGCAGGTTTACGGACACTCCATCGCCGTAGCACTTGCCTCAGCCGCTATCGGCACGATTTTCTGCTACGCAGCCGCTCTCGTTAAGGCACGCTCGGAACTCTCGGGATGGTGTAAAACAACGATGGACAGCTTTGCCATGATCACCAATACGGTACCGGGCATGGTGTTGGGGATCGGCTTTTTATTCGCCATGAGCGGCACGACACTGGCTAACACATTCACCATTTTAATTTTGGCCAACCTTGTGCACTTTTTCACCACGCCGTACATGATGGCCACCTCAGCCTTATCGAAAATGAACGCCCGTTGGGAAACCACGGGAGCCTTGATGGGAGATAGCTGGATTAAAACCGTCTCTCGAGTCATTGTGCCTAATTCGTTACCGACGCTCTTGCAGATGTTCCAGTATTTCTTCGTCAGCGCCATGGTAACGATCAGCGCCGTAGTGTTCTTGACAGGAGCTCGCACGATGCTTCTGACAACAAAAATCAAAGAACTGCAGTACTTTGAAAAATTCGAAGAAATTTTCGTGCTTTCGTTACTAATTTTTATCACGAACGTGGCGGCAAAACTCATTTTTGACAGTCTTGCCTCTTACGCTCAAAACAATTGCGGTAGCGGTTTAACCGCTGCCATCAACAAGCTTTTGCAATCGGTGATGCCTGCCAAACATTCCAGGCAAACCATTTGATTTTTATACTGTTAAAGGAGTTTCCTATGAAACGCATCTCTGCGCTCTCGCTTACCGTCATGGCTGCCGCTGTTATGGGTTTAACGGCCTGCTCTGACAAGGCCGATAACACAACAAAAACCGCTACCAAAGCCGAGCCTGCTAAACAAGTCGTCATCTACACCAACGCTGACGAAGAAGCCCAACAAGCTATGAAAAATGCGCTCGATAACAACGGTTTCAAGGGCGCTTATCTGATGCAATCGTTCGGCACGTCTGAACTCGGCGGCAAACTTGCTGCGGAAGGTAAAAACATTGAAGCAGATTTGGTCACTATCAGTACTTATTACATCGACAGTTTCCAAAAGAAAAACCAAATGTTCCAAAATCTGACCTTTAAGACCGAACCCATCAATCCGATGCCGGCCTACTATGCTCCGATTTTAGGGAATATGGGTGCATTGTTTGTTAATACACAAGTTTTAAAAGAAGCCAATTTGCCTGCACCAACGGCCATTGCCGATTTAGCCAAGCCTGAATACGCCGGTCACATTTCTGTGCCTGACATCATGGGCTCTTCGACCTCTTGGTTGATGACTCAGGCTGTTTTAACTGCCGAAGGTGAAGAAGCCGGTGCAAAGACAATCGCTGCCATTGAAAAGAACGCTGGAGCTCACTTAGAAAAATCTGGCTCTGCGCCCTTAAAGAAATTGCGTGCAGGTGAAGCCGCTGTCGGTTTCGGCCTTCGCCACCAAGCCGTCGCTGACAAAGCCAAGGGTTTGCCGATTGACTACATCGATCCTGTTGAAGGCAACTTCCAACTAATGGAAGCCGTCGCTGTCATTGACAAGGGTGACAAGACCAACGCCAACGCTCAAAAGATGGCTGAAACCATTATCCGTCACGGCCGTGCTGAGTTGTTGAAATTCTATCCAGTTGCTCTTTATAAGGGTGAAACAGTTTCCGCTGAAAACCAACCCGCCAAGCCGATGCTCTACAAGGAACCTTTAACGGTAGAACTGCTTCAAGCTCACCAAAAGCTTGTGAAAGGCCAAAACCAATAACTGTTTAATCTTTTCTCTATCTGCCCGGGAGTGCTTCAAAACCGCTCGCGGGCACATTCACTGAGACTCTACGTTTTATGACTATCCAAGACCCCAATACCTACAAACTGTTAACTCCCGGTCCCTTGACGACCTCTGCCACCGTTCGCCACGAGATGCTCGTAGACCGCTGTACGTGGGACAAAGACTACAAGGACATGACACAAGAAATCCGAGCCAACTTGCTCGAACTTGCCCACTCCGATAAGGAACTCTACACAACGGTTCTCATGCAAGGCAGTGGCACTTTCGGCGTTGAATCGGTGCTTTCTTCGATCCCGGGTGCTAACGACCGCGTGCTCGTATTGGTCAACGGCGCCTACTCCGAACGCATGTGCCAGATTCTGACCTACCATAAGATCGCCTTTGATCGACTCGATTTCGATTGGGATCAGGTTCCCGATGCTCAATGCGTAGGTAACTATCTCCAGAATCATCCGGAAATCACCATCGTGAGCATGGTTCATAGCGAAACCACAACAGGCCTTTTAAACGACATTGCTACCATCGCCCGCGTGGTAAAAGCTTGGAACAAAACCTTTATTGTCGACGCCATGAGTTCTTTCGGCGGGGTGGACATTCGTGTGCAAGAGCTGGGTATCGACTTTTTAGTGAGCTCTGCCAATAAGTGCATCCAAGGTGTCCCTGGCTTTTCTTTCATCATTGCCCGGCGCGATGCGTTGGAAAAAAGTCGCGGCAATGCCCGCTCGCTCTCACTCGATCTCTATGATCAATGGCGTGTCATGGAAAAGGACGGTGGGAAATGGCGCTTTACTTCGCCAACACACGTTGTCGCCGCATTTCATCGAGCAATGACAGAGTTGCAGGCTGAAGGTGGTATTCAAGCACGCAACGAACGCTACAGTCGTTGCAACAGTATGATGCGCGAGGGAATGGAAGCGATGGGCTTTAAGGCCTATATCGACACAACTCATCAAGGACCGATCATCACGACGTTCTTTTATCCCGAAAATGCTCAATTTACCTTTGCCTCGATGTACGACTATCTCAAGCGTCATGGCTACGTCATCTATCCGGGCAAACTCACCGAACGTGACACTTTCCGCTTAGGCAATATTGGTGAAATTTACGAGCAAGACGTTCAAAAAGTGCTAGCGACTTTCAAGGATTATCTGCAAGGAGTTCAAAATGGCTAAGATTGAAGCCGTCATTTTTGACTGGGCCGGAACCACAGTCGATTTCGGCAGTACGAGCCCTGTGAGCGCTTTCATGGAAGCATTCCGTCGCGCCGGCATTGATGTTACCGATGAAGAAACCCGCGCACCGATGGGGTTGTTAAAACGCGATCACATTCGCACGATGCTCCGTATACCTAGAATCGCCCAATTGTGGAAAGAAAAATACGGACGAGAAGCCAATCGTGATGATGTTGAGCACCTGTACGCCGATTTTGAGCCAGCCTTAATGGCTGTGTTACCCAAGCATTGCGATATTAAACCCGGCGTATTGGACACTGTCAAAGTGCTTCGTGACCGTGGGATTAAGATCGGTTCAACGACCGGTTTTACCCGCACGATGATGGATGTGGTGGAACCGGCTGCACAAGCTGCCGGCTACTGTCCTGATACTTGCGTCACCGCTGATGATACGGGCGGATTCGGTCGTCCCTGGCCCTACATGGTCTTTGAAAATATGCGCCGCTTAGGATTGACCGATGTCAGACGTATTGTAAAAGTCGGCGACACGGTCTCCGATATGCGGGAAGGGAAAAATGCGGGACTTGTGACCGTCGGAGTAACCGAAGGCAGCTCCGTGGTCGGACTGGACCGTAAAGGCTGGGATGCATTGGATTCTCAAACTCAATACGCACTTCGCAAAAAAGCTCGTGAGACCTTCTTTGCTAACGGAGCTGACTATGTGATTGACTCAATGTCGGAATTACCCGACCTGATCTCCGTGATAGAAAAAGCCGCTTAAGCGCTTAATTACATTCAAACCGGGGCGACTTCAAAGAAGACCCTGGTTTGAATTTAAAACGAGTATCAGAAGAAAAACTCATTTTCCTTTCGAACACTTCTAACATGGGCCAATTTTTCTGCAATCGCTTTCTGGGCGACATCGGGTAAACGTTTGACTTTCTGCGGACAAATCCACACACAACGCAAACACAAAATACATTTTTCAGGATCAGTCTTCGAAGTATCCAACAGATCAATGGCTTGAGTAGGACAGTTATTGGCACAAAGTCCGCAATGAATGCAAAAGCCGTCCGATATCGGTGTCAGAGGCATTTTCGACCATTGCCGATAGGGGCGATTACCCGGAACTTCAACAACATTAACCTCGGCCTTTTCGTATTTTTTCATGGCGAAACGGCCAAAAGATTCTAAATTCTGATAGTCAGTCTTATCTGGTCTGTCTGCGGCAACCGAAGGCTCCATCACGTGCTGAGCGATCACTGCTGCCGAAGCCACAGGAAGCCCTCCCTGGGCAACAACACAATCATTGAGTTCAAGCAATGCGTCCTCAAAGGCACGGTTACCGTAAACAACCACCGTCACAACACGTGCGCCGTTAAATTTCACCGCTTTAATACGTTCTGCTACTAACGTCGGGATACGCCCACCGTAAACCGGACAAGCGACAATGACCTTATTGTCTCCGGCAATATCGGCCCCTTTGAAGTTATAGAGCGATAAATCAATCAAGCTGCCAACACCACCGAGTCCCTTGGCGACGGCTTCAGCCACTTTTAATGTTTTTCCCGTTGCACTGAAATGAACGATATTGCAACTCATAACAACCTCCCATTCTTTGGTCTTCTTTTATCTTAACCCATTAGGAGCTTTGCAAACGATTTCTTTTTAACCAATCAAAGATTTCATCATCTAGATCGCAATCGCCGTCTTCATATACCGTGGGATTCTCAAGAACATTGGAGTCTGGACACAATCTAAGCACGTCCTCATGACAGTACATTAAGCCACCGCCTCCGTGGGAATTAAAAGGTGCGGTGGTCTTACCGTGCCAATCATTGTCGATTAACCAACGCTGAACGACTCCGGCTATGTGGCGCCACCAAGTGGGTAAGCCCACAAAAATAACCTCGTAGTGGCTAAATCTGCCGTTATGGGTTCAATATCGGGTAACACGCCGCTTTCAATTTCTTTTTTTACAAAGCGAGTGGTTGGGTAATAGGCTTTAGGATATTGCGTCCGTGATTTGATTTCAAATAGGTCTGCTTCTGTTATTTCTGCTACACGCTCAGCCACTTTAGAAGCGTTTCCCGTGTGGGAGAAATAGACAACGGCCGAATGCGGCACAACAAGTTTCAGTTCACCCGATCGGGCTTGTGCACTCAAAGCCGAACAGCAAAAAAACGGGCGCAAAATACGACGTAAAAAACGCATGACTGAAACTTTCATAACGGATTATTGGTGATCTCAGTCTAACGAAACTAACTTTTGAAATTGACTCCGCAGATTTCAGAATCTTGCCCGATTTTGTTAATTAGACTGCTAATTTCTCGCGAAGTTTCTCAATGAGTCCTTCATCGGCAGGCAACCACTTAACCGAGTCAAGCGTCTGAGCGGTTAACCACTTAGCCGCCTCATGCTCCTTGAGAACGACTTCACCGGCTTGCATGGTGCAGAAAAAGCAATGCATCGTGAGATGAAAGTTCGGATAGTCGTATTCCACAGTTTCAAGTAAATCCCCAACCAGAACCTCAACATCAAGCTCTTCTTTGATTTCGCGTCGAAGAGCTTCTTGAGGCGTTTCGCCGGGCTCAACCTTACCACCAGGAAATTCCCAGCCGTCTTTAAAGTCTCCATAACCGCGTTGAGTCGCGAAAATCTGATTGTCGCGACGAATGATTGCAGCAACGACCTCAATGGTTTTCATAACACTTTCCAAAACTCAAATTAACTTGGCAACAATACCACTTATTACCATTCAACAACAAATACTTTTATGGAGGAAATGATTTAAACCTTAATCGGACAAATTAAGAGCTGAAAATAGTTTTTGCCAGAACTTAACAAAAATTCCAACAAAAATCGCCGAAATTAAAGTTCCCTGTCCAATGCCTACAAACGTCGACAAGAATATCCAACCAATTGCCGCGGCCAAACACACAAGACTCACATCATTGATAATTTTCATCTTGGGAAAAGGCGTTTTAAAGTAATACGATAGCGCCATTACCAACCCTTCTCCCGGCAAAACTAGTGATTTGGAACGAATTTCCAAAATAATTCCCAACCCTAGTACGGCATTACCACCCATATTCAAAACCAATTGCCAAAAATACTCTTCGCTTTTCATGGATTCGGCAAACTGCATCCCGACATCAAGAAAGAGTCCGAAGGCAAACGCCAGAGCAATCTGAAGCCAATTAATCGGATTGAAATGACGACCAAAAATAAGCTTTTGGATGAGCACGAACACAGCATTTACAAGAAATGTCGTCATCCCGAATGACAGTCCCGACAGTGCCGACATCACTAATGGCACAGTCGAAATCGGAGTCGTACCCAGTTGAGCTTGCGTCACCATGGCAATACCACAAGCCGCCGTGAACATGCCGACGAGCAGAATTAAAAGCGATTTAATGGAGGTGGAGGTTTCTTGCATAAATGACTTAAAAAAAGATCAGAGCGGAATTGTACGCGCATTATTTAGCCCTAAAACAACAGTATTTATTGATTTGTTAGTGTCTCAAAGCAAAGGCGTGTGAAGATGTCATTTGCCCCACGCTCTTTTACTCAGACGAGAATGATTTTGTCTTAAAGCACAAAAGCCTTCACTACTTGAGCTTCGGCCTGTAATTCTGCAATATTGATCAAAATCTTAGCTTTAGTTGCTTCGGTCAGCTCAAGACCTTCCACAGGTTTGGTAACTCCGTTTTCACAAACACAGGGACAACCATCCCTTCTGGCACACCGTATTGCCCTTTAGACTGTCATCCAACGTTTCTCCGCCTCAATACCCAATCATGGATATAGTCGACCGAAGCAGAAACAGCGCAGGCTGCTGAGCTTGCACCGCGAGCTGCCAAAATGGCGCCTCCTCGCTTGGCTACGGTAGGAGCAAATTCTTTTTCCAACCATGCGCTGTCTAATTTTGAAAATGCTGATTCACCACAAACGGTCGTAAATGTGACATCTGCCACCATAGAAGGAAAGTGATTACCACAAACAGTCATATGAGCCAAATCCGTTGTCCGAACTTGCAAATGCTTGACCAATTGAGCTTCGGCACGATTTTGGTCCCAACGCATCAATGCGGAGAAATTTTCCAGCTTTAAATCCGGTGCATTTTTCATCGCAACTAGCCACTTCATTTAAGGCCTTGCCTTGAGTTTAGGAAATTGAGGCATTGGCTTGCAACAAATCCGATTTTTTCATACCGGAACCACGGGGATGAGCGCCAACTAAAAGTGCAACATCGGCATCACGAAAACCGACCACCGGATCTGTCGTCTCGGTTATATTCCATAGTAACGGGAATGCACAGTCCTACAACTCCCCGTCAGAGCGGCATTGTTAGAGCCCGCAGGCACTAAAAGTGCCAAATTCACGGATTGGTCAGGGCCAAACATACAACCGGCAGCAATGCGAAACAAAAGCGAATAGGCGATTTGTCCCGTAGCCCTGTAACAATAACGTTAATCGTTTTTTTTCATTTTCTCTTTTCCTTAAGGTGTTATCAATTTATTTTTCTACCTTGCCCACTAAGGTCCATTGTTGTTCCAGTTCACTGAACCGTTTGCGTTTTTTTCCACTTTACGATTACGGTACGTGCAGTGAAGATGCTCGTGAGAGAGCTCACCGGCAGGCTTAAGTAAAAATTCTTTGTAAAGTCAGATCACATCGGGATTGTTATGCGAATTGTGCTGTTTTGCCTTCGGACCGATCAAGTAGAGACCTTGCTGGCGTTCGGTCAACGTTTGGCTCTGCATCGAGCCCTTGGCCGAGCCACCGATGCAGCCGCCCGGACAAAACATCACTTCTACAAAGTGCCAGGGAGAGTGCCCAGCTCGCACAATGTCCAACAAATGTTGCACATTTTTAAACCCATAAACAACGGCCGCTCGTAGCTTGCCAAATAACTCCGTTACCAACTCTGCCTCTTTAACGCCTTGCAAACCAAGAACAGGCGTAAGTTTCAAAGGAAGCGGCTCAGGCGTGCCGGCTTCACAGGCTTTTTGCAATCGTTCAAATAACTCTGTTCCTTCTTCTATGATGATAACGTCGGCCGTCCATAAGGTATCGCAAACGAAATCAGCATCGAGTTTTTTAAACCCAACCACAATTTGACCTTGAAGATTTCCTCCGGCGTAGCTTCGAAGACTTCTGCCAGTGCAACATGTACAGCAGGCTCCATCTGAACTACGGTTATCACGCTCAGATCTGCCAAATATTGCATTGCACGATCTATCTCCCCCACTACGGTAACGACTGCGGCCCTGTTTACTACAGGTACCACTTATGTCTCTCAAAGTGAATGGTGGCGTAACGGTTTTGTGATCTGTACAATGAATGCAGCAATTTGGCTTACCATCAGCAAGGCTTAGTGGAAGATTATCGGCTTATATAAATACCGATAAATAAATAATCGCCTAACTGCTTATCTTCCCGTAATGAGCTCAATTGCGAGAAAATTCTTTGTTTTTTCAGACGTCTTGTTCGATGGACGAGTCCATTTGTCCAACACGACATGCGCCGTTCCCTGTAGGTTGTGTACTCGCCATGATCAGATCTGAATTGCTTCCCTATATTGAAGCAGCAAAACTTATCGCAAAAGCCTTTGGTCCGGACTGCGAGGTCATTGTGCATGACTTGTCGATGCCACAACACTCTGTTGTGTTTGTAGAAAACAATGTCGTGACGGGGCGCCACATTGGAGACTCATTTGGACACCTCGTTCAAAAAGCTCGAGAACTGAGTTCCGAAGACGGCATTCTTGCCAATTACTATTACCGCAAAGACGAACGCCTCATTCGCTCCTCTTCCCTTCTGATTCGTGACAATAATGAAAAACTCATCGGTGCACTCTGTATAAATGTGGACTCCACCACACTGGAGCAACAGATCCGTAACATCATGCGACAGTTGCCCGGCTATGTCGATAAAGTCCCTTCCTCGCATGCGTCAGTTGAACAGGTTGCCGAACTTGTCGATGAAAACACGGCCGAACCGACATTGCTTGATCTGGTTCACAAACTCATTGACTCGGCCGCAAGCGAAGCGTTAGCTCAGGGACCGTTAACAAAAGAAAAGCGACTTGAGGTCGTTCAGTTCTTAGACTCTCGCCAAGTCTTCATGATGAAGGGCGCCGTAGATCGGGTGGCTGAGCGCCTGAATGTTGCCAAGGTCACCATTTATAGCGACCTGGATACCTTGCGCGGAAACAGATAATTCCAAACGCATCAGCCGGCTCTTGCCGGCTGATGCGTTTTTTTGCGTCTTCAATTACTTTTTGATAGCAGACCTTACTTGGGCTTGACGTCAAAGCGTCACATAAGCCCACAACGCAACAATGATAACCTGCCCCGTGATAATGCGCAGGAACATGGCAAGCGGATACACCGTCGAATAAGCCACCGCCGCTGCACTTTTATCCGAGAGAGTCGCTGCATAGGCCAAAATGGGCGAATTCGTACACGCCCCGGTTAACAGGCCGACAATGCTGTGATAATTCACCTTAAAGAAGTAGCGCGCAACAACACCCACGACAAATTGCGGCACAAACGTGATAATAAAGCCGCAGAATGCATACAAAAGGCCGTTTCCATTAACAAGCGTATTGACAAAATTGCCGCCTGCCGTTAATCCAACACTGGCTAAAAAGAGCGCGATTCCCACCTCTCGAATAATGAGATTAGCCGAGTTTGTCGTGTACGTTGCCAAACGGAACGTTGCACCGAAACGGCCAAGTAAAATCGCAACAATCAAAGGACCGCCTGCCAAGCCTAGCTTTAACGGCGTCGGCATTCCGGGCATGGCAATCGGAATCGAACCGATGAAAACGCCCAATGTAATGCCCAAGAAAATCGCGACCAAGTTCGGCGTGTCCAAACTCTTTGTTTGATTACCTAAACGCAATGCCAAGCGTTTGACTGCGTTCTCCGGCCCCACGCATTGAATAATGTCTCCCACCTGAATGTGAAGGCCTGGATACGGGAAAATTTCCAAACCCGAACGCCACAAGCGCACGATATTAACCCCATCGGAGTGAGCCAGAGACAGGTCATCGATCGTCTTACCGTTCATTTCATCGCGCGTCACGATAATGCGTTGACGAGTCAAAGGAGAGCGTTCCGTCGAAATATCGATACGATTGTCCTCTTTACCAAAAGCGGCCACGATGTCCATCTTGTCGGCCGGCGTTGCCAACACACGAATCGTATCGCCATGATGAATGACGAATTCTGCATTGGGACTGACAATCTCTCCACGGTGCATTAAACGGGAAATAATGAACGGACGAGGAATACGTCGATGGGCCTCACCGATTGTGATGCCGTCCAACATATGATTGGTCACGTAGATGTGAAAGACAACCGGAGCCTGATTGATTTCTTTTTCTTCGACATCCCAGTGGCGATCTTCTTCGGCCAAATCAACTTTAAAAAGAACGCGCAAAAGCACCGACACGCCAATAATCGTCACCAAGCCCAAGGGATATGAACAGGCATACGCAATAGCGATGTCCTCGCCTTGGTATCCCACCTGATTGAGCGCTTCTTGCGTAGCCCCCAAACCTGGTGTACAGGTAATAGCCCCATAGTGCACGCCGAGCATCGAAGCTAAAGAAACCGTGTCACTGAAAATAAAATAAAGCAAAATCGTGAGCCCTACACCCACGGCAATCGTCAAAAGCATGAGACTGTTTAGCACAACGCCCACGCTTTTAAAGGACGAGAAAAACGAGGGGCCGACTTGCAAACCGACAAAGAAAATAAAAAGCACAAGCCCGAAATCTCGCGTAAAGCCCAACACGTCCATGTTAATCTTCACGCCGAAATGACTGAAGATAAGCCCCACAAACAAAACTGCAATAACACCAAGCGAAATGCCTTTGACTTTAACACGACCCAAAGCCAACCCCAAGGTGATAATGATCGCGTACACAATAGCAATATGTGGAATTGAGTCAGGATTTGTTAAGAGCGCGTTGAGCCATTCCATTGGAACCACCCGTTACGATTAAGTTTTTATTGATTAGACAAAAATTATTAGATAGGGACAATTCGCTAGTGTATGCTTACCGAGGAAAATTTCGATAGATAGATACCCTGAAAGGGTAAACCCCTCATAACAATTTCAAGTTCCGTTTTTCAACGAATCTCTCCCCGTCTTCCACAATGAATGACGATGCCGGGCGTAGTCGGCGTCTACATGGCCAGAAAACATTGCCGGAAGTAAAAATCGATTGGCCTTAAAAAGAAAAGCCGCCATGTGACCGATAAAAAGCAAAATCGTCAACACCATGGCCAAGTTATGTAATTGCGCAAGCCAGAAAAGCACCGGATCGGGAAAATCCACACCTGCGAGATTTTTCAGTGACTTTAACAGTCCCGTGACAATCACTAAGGCAAACACGCTGACAAACGCCGCCCAAGCCAATCGTTGTTCGGGCAGATACTTCTCTGAGGGCGGCTCCGGTTGCCCGCTGATAAGTGCTTTGACTATCTCAACACTTTTTCCGAGATCGCCTTTTTTGGGCACGATATCAAAGTCTCCCTCAAGTGCGTGCACGGCTAAATGGAAAATGCACAAAAAAGTAAACACGACAGCAAATGCGTAGTGCCACGGCAAAGTTGCAAAGAAGTCTCCCGTGGAAGGAAAAAGTGAAGTAACGCCGTAACGCTTGGCTACGGGCATTTGAAGAATCCCCGTAATGATGAGACCAAAACAGGAAAAAGCAATTCCCCAGTGCACCAAACGGTTGCGAAGACTTTGACGAAAGACCTTAGACATCACTATTTTCCT
Source organism: uncultured Sutterella sp. (assembly GCA_900553105.1). Taxonomy (GTDB): domain Bacteria; phylum Pseudomonadota; class Gammaproteobacteria; order Burkholderiales; family Burkholderiaceae_F; genus Aphodousia. The sequence goes on along the minus strand of USCE01000012.1, from coordinate 4,797 downwards.
TGTGTTGGCGATGGTGAACTTTCTTACGACGAGCAACCACATAAGCAACGGCAATAGCAGCAACGGGAGCGGCCAGCGTTGCAAGCGCCCACTCGGAAGACTCCTGCAATGCTGCGGTTACCGGGTAAAATCCGGGCCTGCCGTCATTGCCGGCCCCTTTTTTTGTTCTCTGAAGTGCGGCGTCGAGGACTTCAAACGACGTTTTGGAAATGTACCATGTAGCCGTTCCCCCGTTTTCGTTTAAACCATAAACATATCGACCGCGAACAATTTTGCGTAAATGTTCAATGGCTTCCGGCAACGGTAAAAAGGTCATTGCCTTTTGGGGACAAGCAGTTGTACAAGCCGGCATCTCTGCTCGATCAAGACTGTCAGCGCAAAAGTCGCACTTATACATCACGCCTCCACCGGCAAATTTAGGCGCTACATCCAGATAAAGCCCGACTCCTGCCTGGCGTTGAGGCACTGACCACGGACAAACATCACGGCATTTAGCTCCGCCGAAACACATCGAAGCATCAATTTGTATTGCGCCTTCATCGCTGCGGTTTATAGCCCCAAAAGGACAGATTTTTCGACAAGGTGCATCAAAACAATGCATACAACGCCTAGGCGCAAAAATCACCGAACCGTCTTTTAGTGCGATTTTTTCAACGTATAGCCAGTTATAAGGGGTGAGTCGATTAATCAATTCGCGACGATCAGAAAAATCTTCATAGGACTTTTGAGGCCAATAGGGACGCAATGGTTTTTGCGGTTGAGGGAAGCGCTTGGCGTTTTTTGCACGACAAGCCTCCACGCAACGCGGCATTGCGCGATCAGCACAACCGTCACAGGCGTCCAAGTCAATAATACTGATCCACTGATTCGAAGACGGCTTGCCTTGAGCAGCCTTTGCTTCGACGACTCCAAGCGCTACGGCGCCTAGCAAAGAGCCCTTGAGGAATGTTCTTCGATCTGCCATGATCTCTCACTTTTAAAATGCCCTTTCCTAATGTTAACCCATAACAAATGAGAGAACAGGTCTATTAGGACAAAAAGAAAAATCCGCACGGCTTTAACACACGTACGGATCGAAAACTTGGTGCCCGATGACTGACTCGAACAGACGACCTACCGCTTACAAGGCGGTTGCTCTACCAACTGAGCTAATCGGGCCTCACAAAAGAGTGACTATTTTACACGAGAAAAGACTGGTTTGGAAGGTGTCTTCTTTTCTTCAACTTCTTCATCTTCAGGTTCGTCGCTATTGGGACCAAACATCATCCCTTTAGTCGGCTCTTCCTGGGGGAAGGTACCGATAATGTTGCGATAAGGCACATAACAGCGTTGAGCCCGATCGCCGAAGCGCGCTTCAAAAATAACTGCCTCTTCTTCAAAGTGTAGATTGTGAGTAGCCTCGGTCGAAATATCGAAAACAATTTGACCGTCTTCAACAAATTCCACCGGCACGGTGCAACGATCATCGACAGCAACGAGAATATAGGGCGTCAATCCTACATCCGTGCACCAATTCCAAATGGCCTGAATTAAATAGGATTTAATCGACGGTCTTGACATAGTCTCTCCACTCAACTAATTTAGCGACGCATCACTTTTTCAGACGGCGTCATCGAGTCGATGAATGACTGACGTGAGAAGAGTCGTTCAGCATACTTGTGCAACGGAGCTGCCGAATGCGGCAATTCAATCCCGTAATAGCCAAGACGCCACAAAAGCGGGGCCATCACCACGTCAAGCATCGTAAACTCTTCACCAAAAATGTACTTATTTTTCAAAAAGACTGGGGACATCGCCGTCAATTGATCACGAATGGCTACACGGGCCGCCTGCTTTGCCGCTTCATCCGTTTTATTTGATTCAAGCGTCCGGACATGCGTAAAGAGCTCACGTTCAAAATTAAACAGGAACAAACGCACGCGAGCACGCATGACAGGCTCTGCAGGCATCAATTGCGGATGCGGGAAACGTTCATCCAAGTATTCACAAATAATGTTCGCTTCATAGAGGAAGAACTCTCGCTCGACGAGCACCGGCACTTCCCCATACGGATTCATCGTAGCGATATCGGCTGGCAAATTATTAACATCGACATCGCGAACCTCAAAATCCATACCCTTTTCATACAAAAGAAAACGACAACGATGAGAAAAAGGACAAGTCGTACCGGAATATAAAATCATTTCATTACTCCTTCGCCCAAGCTCGGCGATGCGCAACGGTCAGCTCGAAAATTAAACACTGAAATAAACGAGCGACCATCCTTCCAATTTTAATCAAGAGCCACAAAAAACGCTACAAACAATCAATATTCTCTTTAATTATCAACTAATTAGATAGGATTATCATCGTCAACAAAAATGCACTCAAGCCCTAGCTCGCGCTCAATATATTCCCCCAACGTGCAAATGCCCAAGCGTTCCGTTGCATGATGCCCGCACACAAGGTATGGGACCCCGCTTTCGCGAGCAAAGTGAGTAGTTCGTTCAGCCGCCTCCCCGCTTAAGTAGACATCAACGCCGGCAGCTACAGCGGTTTCGAAGAAGTCTTGCGCAGCACCCGAGCACCAAGCCAACTTTTGAACAGGTTTGTCTCTTTGTCCTAAAACAAGCGGTTGACGTCCCAATAGCTCGCCCACGCGATCGGCCAAAGCGTCGAGCGATTCAGGAGCAATAATACCCGTCCAGACAAAAGGCTCATCAGCAAGTTGCGTCACTGCCTCGGCTCCCAAGAGCGTCCCGAATCTTGCATTATTGCCCAGGGTTTCATGTGCATCTAAAGGAAGGTGATAAGCAATCAAATTGATGTCGGCGCTCATCAACGCCTTCAACCTTTTGTACTTCGTTCCGATGACTGCCGCATTTTCCCCACGCCAAAACCAGCCGTGATGCACAAGAAGTGCATCCGCTTGGAGTTCGCAGGCACGGTCAATGACGTACTGCGTTGCCGAGACTGCACAAACAATGCGACTGATTTCGTCCTTACCTTGCACCTGCAAACCGTTAGGCGCATAGTCTTTAAATAACTCGGGATGAAGTAATTGGTTGAGGTGTTCAATCAGGGCATCTCGAAGCATCTTGACACTCCTTGAGGTGAAAACTGGTGCAGCTATCTGGCCTTATCGTCTTCAGAATTCTCGTGCTTTTTACCGAAGGCTTTGACAGCCCAAAGTCCGACTTGATACAAAACGACAAGCGGTACGGCCAACAAACATTGGCTCAATACGTCAGGTGGCGTCACAACAGCCGCAACCACAAAGGCGCCCACGATCACATAGGGACGTAAACGCACCATTTGTTCATATCGGGCAATTCCAGTGTGGTTGAGAAGGACGACAACAATGGGCACTTCAAATGCAAGTCCAAAGGCCACAAACATGCCGATTACAAAACTGAAGTAAGCATCGATGTCCGGGGCAAAGTTAACGCTCTCGGGACTAAAACCGGCGATAAAAAGAAACACCATTCGAAAAACGATGAAATAGCAGTAGAGCATGCCGAGCGCAAACATAATGATGCTCGAAACCAAAACTGGAAAAACCAATCGCTTTTCTTTCTTATAAAGTCCCGGCGCCACAAAAGCCCAAACTTGATAAAGAACAATCGGAAGCGCAATTAAAAACGCCAAAAACAGCGTCACCTTCAATGGTACAAAGAAAGGAGCTACCACCCCAGTAGAAAGCATCTTGACACCCTCGGGCAACGCACTCATCAAAGGACGGCTCAGGATGTCAAAAATTTGCTTCATAAAAGGCGACAGAGCCAAAAAGACCACAAGAACGCTCGCACACGCTTTTACGGTTCTTGAGCGCAACTCCAGAAGGTGGCTCATGAGCGGTTGCTCACGATCGACTTCTTCATCCTCATTTTTCTCGTAGGTGAGTTTTTCGTTGGTCATGAACGTCTCAGCGATAAATACGGGGGCGATTCACCCGTGCTCGAGGGGCATAACGACGATTGTAGCCGCCCAGTGATTTTTTCGGCAATGCCATTTCGCGACGCAAAGACTCAACTTCTTCGATTAAGTCATCTAAAGACGCGGTAGGCTTATAGCGCTTGGGCACATACCGGGATTGTCGAGCGCCCTCGTCAGTTCCCATGTCCCAACCGAAGGGATTATTGGTTCGAAAATCCGATGTAGAAGACTTTTTCAGCAATGTCGCCTCAGCCTGATTAAATTGCGTATACGGATCGGGCGTAGTGTTTTTAGTAATCGAATTAACGGAATCCTTAACGGTAGAAACCGTCTCGCGAATCACTTCGGTTTCTGCCTTTACTCCAGTCTCAATATCCGTGAAAGATTTTTTCAGGTCAGCCGCCGAGTTGCTAATTTCTTCCCGAATACGCTTGATTTCCGACAGTTGCGTTTCACGCTCAATCTCGCCTTTAACTTGGATAAGATAGCTCTGAGCGCGCGCAAGCCACCGCCCCGCCGTCCGAGCAACTTCGGGTAATTTCTCCGGGCCGAGAACTACGAGCGCGGCAACGCCGACGATCACAATTTCAGAAAAACTTAAATCGAACATAAACGGCAAACGAACAATGCGGATACAAAGACAACCCGTATCCGCCTTGTCGATTTACGATCAGCGTCTATTTCGTGACTTTTTCTTTAGCCTGAACATCGACCGTGTCGGCTTCAGCCTTTTGAGCCGTCACTTGCTTGGGATCTTCTTTGGCGGCTTCTTCTTGGCCTTCTTTCAAACCATCCTTAAAGCCTTTAATCCCGCTGCCCAAATCGCGGCCGAGGTTCTTAAGCTTACTCGTACCTGTCTCTTATACACATCTCCGAGCCCAC
>USCE01000011.1 GCA_900553105.1 uncultured Sutterella sp. | reverse complement strand
AGATAGGCTCCGGTCTCGTGGGCTCGGAGATGTGTATAAGAGACAGCCCTTCTCGAGCTCACATTCGCAATGACCGAATGCGCGAGCAATTTTACCTGCGTCATCGCTTGCCATTAAAAGCTCGCTGCCTTCTTTCATAATATCGGTCAAAAGAAGCATCGCGGTGTGACGGCCCTCTTCGGCCTTCACCTTAGCAAGTTCGGCCTCAATCTCAGCTTTAACATCGGCCACGAGGTCAAGGCTAACGAGTTCGAGCTGACCGACACCGACCTTACAGCCGTTCATATTGAAGTCCTTAAAGTCACGGAAGATGAGGTTGCGTACGGGAACACCGGCCACAGCGCTCTTGGCCTTAAAAAGTTCCATACCCAACGCTTGCACATCGTCAACACCGGCAATCTTTGCCAACGCAGCAGCGGCATCACGATCGGTTTGCGTGCAAGTGGGCGACTTAAAGATCACCGTGTCAGACAAAATGGCGCAAAGCATGGCGCCGGCAATATTGGCCGGAATTTCAATGCCGAGATAGTCATACATCGACTTTAAAATCGTGCAGGTGCAACCCACGGGCATGATCACCGCTTCGATGGGAGACGAACTCGTGATGTCACCCAACTTATGATGGTCCACAATACCCTTCAAATGAGCTTGATCGATGTCAGCAGGAGCTTGAGCCTTGTCGGAGAAGTCCACGAGGTAGAGATCGGCGCCAGCGACGCTATCAATCACACAAGGGGCGGTTAAACCGAAACGATCCAAAATGAAAGCCGTTTCAGGAGCGGGTTCGCCTTGGGCCACAGGCTTGACATCAAGACCACGGCGGCTATAAAGATCGGCACAGGCCAAAGCAGAAATAATGCTGTCGGTATCAGGGTTTTTGTGACCCAAAATCAAAGCGCTCATGCGAATTCCTTTGAAAAAACTTTTTGATCAATCATGCTTGCGCACCAGGCGCAACAAATTTATTAATTTTAGCGCCTTAGACGATTGTCAACAATCGCTCAACGGCCTCTTGTACTTGTACGTCCTTAGCCGAGACCAGGCCGACGTTGTGAAAACCCTCTTTTTCCAGTAACGCTTTCGGTCTCGGGTGAATCGTTAACACAAAACCGCGTTGTAACCACTCCAGGGCGCCCTCCACTTTTTTCACAGCATGAAGTAGCACGCCCACAGAGTCGGTACTCGTGAGATAAACGATGGGAGCAATCCCCGTGACGGCGCTCTCAAGTTTAGCGATCTCCTCGTTAGTTAACTCCAAGGGGGCTCGCTGATACGCCGGCAACACTTCCACGTCAGTGCCGTGTTGCATCAACTGCTCTCTGAGCCACTCGCGGCCCACCTGACCCCGAACGATTAAAACTCGAGAGGGGAACCCCTGTTGCTTGAGAATTTCAAACAAATGCTCTGACCCCGATTGATCCGTTTCACCTTCGGGATAGATCACCTGAGTTTCTTCCCCCCAGACGGCTCGAATCACACGCGCCGTGCCCGAACCCACGGTGGCCAGCTTCACATGCTCGGGCCACTTGGACATGTAAAGAGCACTTGCTGCCACGGCCGCGGGACTGGCCAACATCACCATATCGAAATTCGCCAAGTCGTTTAAACGCGCTTTAACGCGCCCGGGATCTTCCGGCGGCAAAATCGTAAACGCGGGCCACTTCCAGACGTTAATCCCCTTTTTCATCAAGCGATCGGCCAATCGATCGTTTGAGGCGCCCGGGCGCATCAAAATGACGGGTCTTTGATAAGAGATCATTGCGCGTTTCCCATAAACTTTTCGACAAATCGGGCAGCCCCTTGCGCCATCAAGTTTTCCACCGCTTCTTTGGCAATGGCTTCAAACTCACGCTTTTGGCCCGTGACTTCCGTTGAGACCATTTCGCCCGTTGTATGATCGCCGATTAAGGCACGAAGGCGCATCGTCTCACCTTCAATTGTCGCATAAGCGGCCAAGGGAACTTGGCAAGAGCCCCCCAATGCACGACTTACAGCACGCTCGGCAGCTGTACACATAAAGGTGTTTTCGTCATTTAAAAATGACAGCGCTTCTCGCGTTGCCACATCGTCAGCCATGCACTCAATACCCAGCGCTCCTTGGCCCGGGCTCGGTAACGACACTTCATCGCTAATGACTTCTTTAATACGATCAAAGTGACCCAAGCGCTTTAATCCTGCGTAGGCCATGATAAGTGCATCGTATTGCCCCTCATCGAGCTTACGAAGACGGGTGCCGACATTGCCCCGCACTGTTTTAACCACTAAGTACGGGTAGTGCACCTTTAGCATCAGCTCGCGACGAAGGCTCGCCGTGCCAACCACAGCACCTTCAGGAAGACTTTCCAGCGTGTCGTAGCGATTGCTCACAAACGCATCGTGCGGGTCTTCACGTTCGGTCACGGCTGCTAGTACAAAGTCGTCTTGCAACTGCATCGGCACATCTTTTAAAGAGTGTACGGCCAAATGTGCGCGTCGCTCCAAAAGAGCGATTTCCAATTCTTTAACAAAAAGTCCCTTGCCACCAATCTTTGAGAGCGTCTTATCTAAAATGCGGTCGCCTTGCGTTGTCATGCCGACCACTTCGACCGTGCGTTCAGGATACGCTTCGCGAAGACGGGATTGAATATGAAGAGCTTGCCACATCGCAAGCGGACTTTCACGTGTCAGAATAGTAAGTGCTTGACTCATAACGAAATATCAAAAATAACAAACGTAATACGAACTCGGAATTTTAAGAATTTTTTCTTAAAAGAGGCTGAGAGGGAGCGTATTTTGCGCAAGACTTCTTGCTAATTGTCGGCAAAATGAGATATAAGTTCTTGATTTATAATCAGTATTTTTATTTAGAGGCGTTAAATTTTCTTCTTATCGACTCTTTTTCAATGACGGATTTTGCGTACAATGTCGCCTATTCACTACTTCTAATACTCTATAGAGGATCAAGATATGCCTGAAGTTGCTGCTCAACACCTCGACCCGCTGTCTCAGAAAAGCAAAGCCTGGTCGGGTCGTTTCTCTGAACCCGTTGCTGACTTTGTGTTGCGTTATACGGCCAGTGTTGACTTCGATAAGCGTATGGCTTTGGCCGATATCGCCGGCTCCATCGCTCACGCCACGATGATGAATAAGGTCGGTGTTTTGGCCGACAGTGACTTAGCCGACATCAAACGCGGCATGGCACAAATTGTTAAAGAAATCCAAGAAGGTCAATTTCAATGGAAGCTTGAACTCGAAGACGTGCACTTAAACGTTGAGGCCCGCTTGACGCAATTGGTGGGTGACGCCGGTAAGCGCCTTCACACGGGCCGCTCCCGTAACGACCAAGTGGCCACCGACATGCGCCTTTACATGCGTGAAGAAATCGACACGATTATTGAACTCGTGGGTAATCTTCAAGAAATCCTTGTTGCTCAGGCTGAAAAAGAATTCGATACGATCATGCCGGGCTTCACCCACATGCAAGTGGCTCAACCCGTCACGCTCGGCCACCACTTCTTGGCCTACGTGGAAATGTTTGAACGTGACCGCGCCCGCTTAATCGATCTTCGCGCTCGCGTCAATCAAAGCCCCTTGGGTGCAGCCGCCCTGGCAGGCACCACCTATCCGATTGACCGCGAATACACGGCAGAACTCCTGGGCTTTGAATCCGTGATGCAAAACTCTTTGGATGCGGTAAGCGATCGCGACTTTTGCATTGAATTTACGGCGGCTGCGAGCATCCTCATGATGCACATCTCGCGCTTGTCTGAAGAACTCATCTACTGGATGAGTCAACGCTTCAAATTCATGATGTTGCCCGATCGCTTCACGACAGGCTCGTCCATCATGCCGCAAAAGAAAAACCCGGACGTGGCCGAAACCGCTCGTGGTAAAGCAGGCCGTGTGGCTGGCGACTTAATCAGCCTCACGCTTTTGATGAAGGGCTTACCGTTGGCCTATGCCAAAGACACACAAGAAGATAAGGAACCTGTCTTTGATGCAATCGATACGGTCAAGGACACCTTGCGTGCGTTCGTGGAAATGATGCCCGGCGTTGTGCCCAACCGCGAAGAAATGAAAAAAGCCGCTCAAGCAGGCTACCCCACTGCTACCGACTTGGCCGACTACCTCACGAAGAAGGGCCTGCCCTTCCGTGAAGCGCATGATGTCGTGGGCTCTGTCGTGAAACTTGCCTCCAACCTTGAGTGCGACTTGGCCGAATTGACGCTTGAACAATTAAAGGACTTCTGCCCAATGATTGAAGAAGACGTCTATGAAAAGGCCTTGAAGCTTGAATCCAGCGTTGCCGCTCGTGACCACTTAGGTGGCACAGCTCCGGCTCAAGTCAAAAAGCAGGTGGCTCGTTGGCACGGCATCTTTGCTGAGCGTCATGCTGCTCCCGCTCACAAGCGTTTAGCCGATCTTTTAAAGTAATCACTATTGGCTAAAACTTTTTAATCTGCCGGCTTTGCGCCGGCAGATTTTTTTTGCTCAAATTCAATTAGATTTCTCTGCCTTTTTCCCTCACTTTTCTTTTTTAGCTAAAGATTTTCTACGAAATTTTGCGTAGCAAATCCAACACCTCAAATCGCTGCCAAACCCTTGAGCCTCAAGGCTTGGAAAGTAGTCACTAGTGACTACTTCAGGGGAAATTAGCCCACAGAAATCGACCTTTTTTTGATCTCGATGAAACTTTGGTCAATTGTCATAAAAAAATTGCCCCTTAGGTCTTTTCATGAGGGGATTTTTTTCTCATAATGCGCCTGATCAAAACATCATGCGACCTTGGCCGGTGAGAGCCCGAGCATGGCGCACGTTGCAAGATACCTACTACTCCTTCGTCGTTTCGCTTTTTTGAGGAGAGCATTATGACGCAGCTGATCGTACTGGTTTGCATGTACATGCTAGTTTCGGTCGGGATCGGGTTGTGGGCGGCTCGCCGCGTACGCAATACCGCCGATTATGCTTTGGCAGGACGTTCGCTTCCACTGGCAATGGTCATTACGGCCACCTTTGCCACTTGGTTCGGTAGCGAAACGGTCCTGGGTTTGCCCGGCCGCTTCATTGAAGGCGGCATTGCCGGTGTCATCGAAGAGCCCTTTGGCTCGGGCATGGCATTGATTCTCGTGGGCATGTTCTTTGCCCGTAAGCTCTACAAGATGGATCTGTTGACGATCGGCGACTTTTACCGCAAGCGTTTCGGTAAAAAGGTCGAGCTTGCGTGTGCATTTTTCATCATCTTGTCCTACCTCGGTTGGGTCGGAGCACAAGTGGCCGCTTTGGGTCTTGTGCTTAACCTCATCACCGAGGGCACTGTGAGTGTGGCTGCCGGCATGACAATCGGCACCTTTGTCGTGCTCTTTTACACGATCTATGGCGGCATGTGGTCAGTAGCGGTCACGGACTTTTTCCAAATGATCATCATTGTGGCCGGACTTGTTGCCGTTGCAGTCGTAGCCGGTGACATGGCTGGGGGCTTTACCGCCGTCGTTGAATTTGCTGACTCACGCGAACTCTTTAATCCGTGGCCTGAAATGACCATGAACGGTTGGCTTTTCTGGATTTCAGCTGCCATTACCATGATGATCGGTTCCATCCCGCAACAAGATGTCTTTCAACGCGTCATGAGCGCCAAAGATGCTCAAACGGCATCCCGCGGTCCGATCTTGGGCGGAATCTTCTACATCTTCTTTGCTTTTGTGCCGATGTTTATCGTTTGCGCAGCTGTGTTAGCCATGCCCGGTGTCGGCCAAATGTTGCTTGAAACCGATCCGCAACGCTTGTTGCCCACGCTTATCCGCGACTACATGCCGTGGTGGCTTCGTGTGCTCTTTTTCGGTGCCGTCTTAAGCGCCGTGATGTCAACCGCCTCGGCTACGATGCTCGCACCGGCTACGACCTTTGTGGAAAACGTATTGCGTAATTTCATCCGTATCGAAGGTCGCGAATTGCCCTTGATGCGTATCACGCTTGCCGTGTTTGCGCTGTCGGTTCTTTGCTACAGCCTCGCTTTGGAAGGCACGGCGATCTATGACATGGTTGCCATGGCCTATCAATTCCCGGTTGTGGGAGCCTTCTGGCCCTTGGTGATGGGTATTTATTGGAAGCGTGCTACGACGCAAGGCGCTTGGTTCTCGATCATCGCAGGCGGCATCACTTGGACGCTTTTGACCGTGACGCCCGCAGGCGATATTTTCCCCTCGGTCCTAGGCGGTTTTATCGTGGCCGGAGCCGGCATGGTCATCGGAAGCCTCCTTCCGACGCGAAGCAATGCTCGCTACCGTCAATGGCAAGCAGCTCGAGAATTGGTTTCTGCTCCTTCGATCTAATTAAACGATCACTGCTCTGCCTCAAAACACAGGGCTCGACAAATACATTGTCGAGCCCTTCTTTTTTACGGATGAATTGCTTTAGAGCTTTGTCAACTTTGCTAACGATAAAAGCAACTCTTTCGTGCCCACGTTATCGAACTGCACACGAATGCGTGCATCGTCTCCCATGCCGACGAGACTTAAAACACGGCCTTCGCCAAACTTCGGATGCAAAACACGATTGCCTACTGCAAAGCCTTTAAACTCCGCTTTTGCCGCCATCTTTTGCACGGCAGGATCAACCTTAGCACGAGCAAATCCTGTCGAGCGAGACGCTCCTGCATACGATTTACCGGCATATTTATTGCCATAACCACCGGAATAATCGCCACGAGATCCGTAACTTGACGATCGATAGCCGTCATAGTCGGAACGAGGAGAATCAAAGCCAGAACCGTATTCTCGCTCAGCCCAAGTCCTGCGACGATTTCGATCACCATCATCCCAGCTTAGAGACTGGTCCTCATCCTCGGCTCGAAGTGATCGACGACGATCGTACAGATAAAGCAAATGATCTTCACCAATTTCGTCTAAAAAGATACTGGGGCCGGAATCAAAGTACTGACCGCGGAGCATGCGCGATAAGGCAAACGTGATGTGCAGATTCTTTCGAGCACGGGTAATCGCGACATACATCAAGCGTCGCTCTTCAGACAAAGAATCTTCATCTCGGGCACTATTGGCGTGCGGGAAAAGCCCCTCTTCCACACCCGTAATAAATACCACGTCAAACTCAAGGCCCTTGGCCGAGTGCACGGTCATCATCTGAACAGCATCTTCACCCTTTTGCGCTTGATTGTCCCCACTTTCAAGGGCGGCATGAGACAAAAAGCCTGCTAATGAGGTCATCTCGTCATCTTCGGCATCGTCTTCTAATTGATCGGCACGCGAATCAATCCCGATACCCTCTTCAACCAAGTAGGCTGTGGCCGCATTTTGCAATTCTTCTAAGTTTTCGATCCGATCTTGGCCCTCGCGCTCTTTTTGATAATGGGCTTTAAGACCGCTGCGTTCCACAACCACTTCAATCATCTGCGGCAACGGCAAACAGGCATACTCAAAGCGCATCGTATCGATGAGTTCACAAAATGCCCGAATCTTTGAGCCTGCCGCACCTTCTAAAAATTGTGCCGCTTCATAAAAACTGATGCCGGCCTCAAGCGCCTTTTGTTGAAGTGTCTCCATGCTCTTGGCGCCAATGCCACGCATCGGAAAATTCACCACACGCAAAAAGGCCGTGTCATCTTTCGGATTTTCAATTAAGCGCAAGTAGGCCAAAGCGTGCTTAATTTCTGCGCGGTCAAAAAATCGCATGCCACCGTAGACCTTGTAGGCAATGCCCGCTGCCGTCAGCGCTTGTTCAAGCACTCGGCTTTGGGCGTTAGAGCGATACAAAATGGCCACTTCGTGACGAGGCACCCCGCGTGCAATCGCTTCTTTAATTTCTTGAACGCAATAATCGGCCTCTTCGCGGTCACTGTCACCGCGAAAAACTCGAATGCGCTCCCCGTCACCGGAACTTGTCCAAAGGTTCTTGCCGAGTCGTTTGTCGTTATTGGCAATCAAATCGTTAGCCGCATTCAAAATATGACCGAAGGAGCGGTAATTTTGCTCGAGCTTAATTAAGTGCTCGATATTGAAATCCTTCTGGAAATCGGTCATGTTGCCGACGCGCGCGCCACGGAAGGCGTAAATCGACTGGTCATCGTCACCCACGGCAAAAACACTATTGCCCGTATATTCACGACGATCGTGCGGATCAAAGCCAGCCAACAGTTTTAACCACTTGTACTGCAAGCGATTCGTGTCTTGAAACTCATCGACCAAAATGAAGCGAAAACGCTCTTGGTAGTGACGACGAATAATTTCGTTTCGCGCCAAAAGCTCGTAGCTTCGCATCAAGAGTTCCCCGAAATCCACCACACCTTCTCGGTTGCACTGCTCTTCATAAAGCGCATAAATTTTGGCTTTTTGCGCGCCTTGGCCGACCGTGGAGACCATCACGTCTTTAGCACGCAAACCGTCTTCTTTGGCGTGCGAGATAAAGTTTTGGACCTCTCGAGGAGGGAAGCTTTCTTCAGAGATGCCGTGCGTTTTCATTAAACGCTTAATGGCCGAGAGTTGATCGCTTTGATCAAGAATCTGAAACGTTTGCGGCAACCCCACTTCTTTGTAATGGCGACGAAGCATACGATTGCACAACCCGTGGAAAGTACCCACCCACATGCCTCGCGTATTGATGGCAATGGAGGTCGTAATACGCGTGAGCATCTCTTTGGCAGCCTTGTTGGTAAAGGTCACGGCCAAAATTTCCATTGGGGAGACATTTTGTTCGATTAACCACGCAATGCGCGTTGTCAACACGCGCGTTTTGCCCGAGCCAGCACCGGCTAAAATCAGGGCGCTTTCCGCCGGTAACGTCACCGCGGCTTTTTGTTGGGGATTTAATTTCTCGATAAAACTGACCATTTCGCTTATGTCCGGCACAAAATAATTTTTGGTACAAGGGCGGTATTGTGCCAAATTTTCGGCCCCTGTTTTGCTCAATGTTGATGCACCGAGATTAAGCTACAGATTTTTAAGGCTTTGACAAAAAGACTGAAAACTTGGCGCTCGGGCATCCTTAGCAGACAGCGTTAGATGCTTCATCTCGGGCCAAGCAATAGCCAAGTCAGAATCCGCATAATGAATTGAGCCTTCATCTTCCGGGTGATAGTAGTCCGAGCACCGATAGCCGATAACGGCTTTCTCACTGAGGCAAAGAAAACCGTGAGCGAACCCTTCAGGGATAAAAAATTGCTCAAAAGGTTTCAACGTCACGCCGACCCAACGACCAAAGGTGGAACTTTCGGGCCTTAAATCAACTGCCACATCAAAGATTGTCCCGTCCAAAACAGTCACGAGTTTGGCCTGTGGAAATTGCTTTTGAAAATGTAGTCCCCGTAGCACGCCTTGAGACGACACCGAAACATTGGCTTGACAAAATGTCACGGCAGGCAAAACTTCTGCATAGAGATTTTCTCGCCAAACTTCGGCAAATGCACCTCGTGCATCACCGTGTACCGTGGGTTTAATGCCTATGAGCCCCTCAATCTCGTATCGCTCGACGCTCACAGTTAAATGTTTACTTTTTGTCATAGCGCTTTACCCAGTCTCGATACTCACCGCTTTTAACCGCCACCCACCACTCGGGATTATTCAGGTACCAGTCAATCGTCTTTTGCAACCCGTCAATTAACCTCGTACGACTGCGGTAACCCAACACATCGTCCATATCGTGCCAATCCATCGCATAGCGCCTATCATGGGCAGGACGATCTTTAACAAAAGTGATTTTCTCTGCGTGCGAGCGTCCTTCGGGATGTGCGATCACGATGTCACACAAAGCGCAAAGCGTTCGTACCAGTTTCAGGTTCGTGACTTCTTCGCCCGAAGTGATGTTATAGACCGCACCGGCCTGTCCCTTTTTAACAATTGCCATCAGTGCCTCTACGTGATCAAGTACGTACATCCACTGGCGGCGATTTTCACCCGTGCCATAAATCGGAATGCTTTGCCCCTGACGGATTCGGTCAATGACTAACGGAATCAATTTCTCCGGAAATTGTCGCGGTCCATAGTTGTTGCACGCATGAACGATAATGACGGGCAATTGATACGTTTGCCCGTAGCCTCGCACAAAAGCATCCGCGGCGGCTTTACTAGCTGCATAGGGACTGTTGGGTGCAAAGGGGCTTTGGACAGAAAAAGGCGGATCGTTAACATCCAAGTCGCCGTACACCTCATCGGTGGAGACATCAATGAAACGAAAGCGAGCCTTGTCATCGCCAAGCGTCGCATAATAAAGTCTTACAGCCTCCATTAGGTGAGCGGTCGCCACCGTATTGTTGTCCAAAAAACTCAGCGGTGAATCAATGGAGCGATCCACGTGCGTTTGAGCCGCAAAGTGCACCACAACCGAAGGCTTAAACTCACGCAAAAGCATGCTCATAGTGGCAATATCACCGACATCGGCCTTAACAAACCGATGATGGGGATGATCCATCACGTGGGCTAAATTCATGAGATTGCCGCAGTAGTTCAGCGTGTCTACCGAGAGAACCTCGGCACCAGAATCCACCGCCGCATCGGTAAAATGCGAGCCGATAAAGCCCGCCGCACCCGTCACTAATACTCGTTCGCTTTGCATCGTTATCTATCGCCTAAAGGCAATTTATCTAAACCTTGAGCAGAGGCAAAAAAATTATTTCGTCTAACCTTTGCAGTTGTATTAAACTCAATTTTAGAGAAAATAGCTTCCCATTTTAGGCGTCGAGGATGAAAATCATCGACTGCCTTTGTTTGTCTTTTTATTTTGCGGAGCAAATACCATGCAAGAAAAGAAAACCATCGGCATTGTCAGCGGTCTGAACCCGCGTGCTGCCTTAGAGGTCAAAACGAAACTTTTGGCCGAAGCGGGCGAAGAGGTCTGCGTGCTGATGACTGAAGACACCTTCAAAATCGACCCCAATCCTGTTTTTGCCGTAAGCGACCGCAAGATCTTTATCTTTAACGAATGTGAGCTCTTGGCCGATCTCGGCGCTGACCTTATCCTCGTACCTGACTTCAAGTGCGGCTCTTACATTCACGAAATTCAACGAGAAATTCAAACGCCGATTCTCGATATGAAGACAGCCTTGATGGCTCAAATGAATCCCTCGATGGGCACGGTCGGCGTACTTGATGCCGCCAACGCCTCGGCCTGCTTAGACGGCGCTTGCGACCTCTCGCAACGCATGAAGTTTGTAATGCCCGATGAGGCCGATACTGAAAAACTCAACGAATTGCGTGAGCAAATTCGCGCCCAAGGCCGCAATGAAGAATGCGGCAAGGCATTGGCAGAAATCGCCGGTCATCTCGTCGCCAAAGGCGCTCAAGTGATTATTCCCAACTGCACGCAATTTGCTCTGCAAGTCGATTGCATGCAAAAAGCCGGCATCCCGGCCGTGGATGTCTTTGAAGCTTTTGCCAAAGCCGCTCTCGTTCACTCGACAGAAAAATTGCCCAAGCCCTTCAAACTCGGTTTGATCGGCGGCTTGGGACCGGCCGCTACCGTTGACCTCTATGACAAGATCGTTAAGGCCAGCCCTGCTAAGACCGACCAAGAACACTTCAAAGTCGTCATTGAACAAAATCCGCAAATCGATGACCGTACGGCCTGCCTCTTAAACGACGGCCCCGATCCCACGATTGCCATGTATAACTGCGCCAAGCGCCTGCAAAATGACGGTTGCGACTACATCATCATTCCGTGCAACACTGCACACGCATTCTTGCCGCGTCTGTTGCGCCACTTGGATGTGCCCTTTATCGACATGCAACAAACGATGCTCGATGAAATCAAGGCCAAGTTCGGTGATGATGCTCGCGTCGGCCTTTTAGCCACAAGCGGCACGATTGCCACGGGCATTTACGGCAAGAAAGCCGATGCCATGGGCATGAAGATGTTTACGCCTGATGAAGAACATCAAAAGCTCGTCATGAGCGCCATTTATGGCCCCAAGGGTGCCAAGGCCGGATTTACTACGGGCGTTTGCTATGACGAACTCTACAAAGCTGCCGAGTACATGGTGCAAGCTCACGACTGCAACGTACTCATTCTCGGTTGCACTGAATTGCCCTTGATCTTCCACGAATGCGATGACTTTGCTGTAGCCGGCAAGACCGTTGCCATTGTGGACCCGACGGCGACCTTAGCTCGCAAGTGCGTTGCAATTGCCGAAGCTACGATCAAGGAACGCGGTGTTCGTTAATCAACGTCTTGAGTAACACTTAACACAAAAAAGGGCGCCGCCAACACCATTGGGGCGCCCTTTTGGCTAGAGATTAATTTCAAATCGAAAGGATCAAGATATGGCAAAAATCTATGAAGCCGTGCCCGTCAAAACTGTCGCTTTTATCGGCTTAGGCACAATGGGCTATCCAATGGCAGGCCACTTAGCCGCGGCTGGCCACCGAGTCACGGTGTATAACCGCACGAGCGAAAAAGCGCTTCGCTGGGCCCAAGAACACAAAGGCGCTGTGGCCGAGACGCCTGCTCAAGCTGCCAAAGACGCCGATGTTGTCTTTACCTGCGTGGGCAACGACGATGACCTCCGAAGCGTGGTGCTGGGCGAAACAGGTGCCTTTGCGGGCATGAAAAAAGGGGCCGTGCTCGTTGACTGCACAACCGATAGCGCTCAAGTGGCTCGAGAGCTTTATGCCAAGGCTAAAGAAGCCGGCCTAAACTTTATCGATGCCCCAGTCTCAGGCGGCGAAGCCGGAGCAGTTAACGGCGTTTTGACCGTGATGTGCGGCGGCGACGTCGAAGTCTTTGAGTCCGTTCGAGGCGTGATCGGCGCTTTTGCACAAGCAGTCACCCGCATCGGTGAAAGCGGCTGCGGGCAACTGGCCAAAATGTGCAACCAAATCTGCATCGCTGGTATCGTACAAGCGCTGTCCGAATCGATTGCCTTTGGGCTAAACGCAGGACTTGATATGGAACTTGTCTTAAAAGTGATCGGTAAAGGTGCCGCGCAAAGCTGGCAGATGGACAATCGCGGTAAGACCATGATTGACGATCAATTTAACTTTGGTTTCGCGGTTGACTGGATGCGAAAAGACTTAGGACTTTGCATGACGGAAGCTAAAGCCAACGGCTCGGCACTTCCCACCGTTGAAATGGTGGATCGCTTCTATGAAGAAATTCAGAAAATGGGTGGCAATCGTTGGGATACGTCTTCACTCATTAAGCGTTTGCCTCATTAGTTAACCACTTCCTAAAACTTTAATCCTCAACGCCTTATTTAAAGCGCTGAGGGTTATTCTGATGACAAAAATTGAGGGCAGAAATTAATCTGCCCTCGCCATCGTCACCGTTGTGTTAAAGACCTATTAATCTTTAATGCTTGCGAATTAAATGTACGAAGTGATCTTCAACCTTTTCTTGTGACAAAACCGTGTGACCGGTCTGTGCGGCAAACTGCTTCAGATCGGCCACGCTGGCAGGATCGGTTGCCAAGACCTCAAGCACTTGACCGCTTTGCATCGTAGCCAACGCCTTTTTGGTCTTGAGCACCGGCATCGGACAACACGTTCCGCACGTGTCAACCCGAACATCGATTTGAATATCGGCTACCATAACGATTACTTACCGGCCAAGAAGCCTTCAACCGAGGCCAACGCTTCGGTTAGCTTCGAAGCGTCGGATGCTCCGGCCATGGCACAATCGGGCTTACCGCCTCCACGGCCACCCATGAAAGCGGCTACGTGACCAGCCACTTCACCTGCCTTCACACGAGAGGTCAAGCTCTTGGTGACAGCACAGACAATTTGCACCTTGCCTTCGTCACTCACGCAAGCAAGCACCACCACAGCCGTACCCAACTTGTCACGAATCGATTCGGCCATGCCGCGAAGCGCCTTTGCGTCCACATCATGGGCTTGGGCAACGAGCAATTGGTAATCACCGAAGGGCTTGGCGCTTGCCACCAAAGATTGCGTCAACATTTGGGCAATCTTGGAGTTCAAACGACCGATTTCAGTCTTTAGGCTCTTGACTTGCTCAAACGTGCTGTGAGCCTTATCAACCAACTTGTCAATGGGCGACTTCAGGGCAGCGGCCGTATCCTTAATCATCGTTTCTTGCTTACGTGTGAAGGCTACGACATTGAAACCAGTCGTCATTTCAATACGACGGATGCCAGCAGCAATACCCGATTCACTCAAAAGCTTGAAGGAACCAATATCGCCCGTGCGAGCCACGTGCGTGCCGCCGCACAATTCAGTAGAAGGACCGATATGAAGCACACGCACCGTTTCACCGTATTTTTCCCCGAAGAGCATCATAGCGCCCGTTTTCTTAGCCTCTTCGATGCTCATCAATTCACAGCGAACTTCATGGTTAGCGAGAATTTCGCGATTAACAATGTCTTCGACTGCGTGCATTTGCTCCACTGTCATGGCTTCATTATTTAAGAAGTCAAAACGAGCAACGTCGGGCCCAACCCAAGAGCCGCGTTGTTGCACGTGAGTACCCAATACTTCGCGAAGGGCATATTGCAACAAGTGAGCACAGGAGTGATTACGACGACAGGCATCGCGACGAGCCACATTGACTTGAACGTCAAAGACGTCACCGACCTTGACACTGCCTTCGGCAACGTGAGCGTGATGACCGGTCACATGAGCCTTGATCTTTTGCGTATCAATCACGTTAAGGATCGTCGTGGCGTTTTTCATCGTGCCGGTATCGCCCACTTGACCGCCGCTTTCACCATAAAAAGGCGTCGTGTTGAGTACTACCACACAATCATCGCCGGCGACTGCTTCTTGAGCCGCTTGACCGTCCACATACAAAGCAATAACTTCACAGCCTTCGTCAGCGGTCTTTTCATAACCCGTAAATTCGGTATCGGCACCGTTATATTCAAGACCGGCGGCCATCTTAAACTTCGCATTGGCTCGAGCCATTTCACGTTGTTCGGCCATGCCCGCTTCAAAGCCATCCATGTCCACAGTCAAACCGCGTTCACGGCAAACGTCCGCGGTCAAGTCCACAGGGAAGCCGTACGTGTCATGAAGTTTAAAGGCCACCTTGCCGTCCAAGACGCCGTCTTTGGTTTCAGCGATAGCCTTATCGAGCATTTCCATGCCTTGAGAAAGCGTTTGAGCAAAACGTTCTTCTTCCTTGGCGAGCACGGCCTTAATCTTTGGATTCTTGATTTCGGGATAAGCCTCACCCATTTCGGCCACGACCGCATCAACGAGTCCGGCAAAGAAGGGCTTGCGAGCACCGAGCTTATAGCCGTGACGAATGGCACGGCGGCAGATGCGACGAAGCACATAGGCGCGCCCCTCATTGCCCGGCGCAATACCGTCAGCCACCGAGAACGTGCAAGCGCGGATATGGTCAGCAATCACCTTCAAAGAGGGGCTAGCAGGATCCACGTTTTCTGCACCGGCTTCTTCCACAGCCTTTTTCACTGCGGCCAACAAATTGGCAAAAAGATCGATTTCGTAGTTGCTGTGCACGTGTTGAAGCACGGCTGCAATACGTTCAAGCCCCATTCCCGTATCAACGGAGGGTTTGGGCAGCTTGTGCATCACGCCTTGTTCATCACGGTTAAATTGCATGAACACGAGGTTCCAAATTTCAATGTAACGGTCACCGTCTTCATCGGGGCTTCCCGGAGGGCCGCCTTGAACTTCTTCACCATGGTCGTAGAAAATTTCAGAGCAAGGGCCACAGGGACCGGTATCGCCCATCATCCAGAAGTTATCCGACATGTAACGGCCGCCCTTGTTGTCGCCGATACGTACAATACGATCGGTAGGCACACCGATTTCCTTATTCCAGATATCGTACGCTTCATCATCTTCGGCATACACCGTCACCCAGAGTTTTTCTTCCGGGAGCATGAAGTGCTTGGTTAACAACTCCCAAGCAAAGTGAATGGCATCACGCTTGAAGTAATCCCCAAAGGAGAAGTTACCCAACATTTCAAAGAACGTGTGGTGACGAGCGGTATAACCGACGTTATCCAAGTCGTTGTGTTTGCCTCCGGCTCGGATGCACTTTTGAGAGGTCGTTGCTCGCGTATAAGCGCGCTTATCAAAACCCAAAAAGACATCCTTGAATTGATTCATACCGGCATTGGTAAAGAGCAATGTCGGGTCATTGCCCGGAACAACTGGGCTCGAATGCACGATCGTGTGCCCTTTGCTTTCGAAGAACTTTAAAAAAGTCTCGCGGATTTGCGAAGTTTTCATAAATTACTCTCTTTACTAAAAATCTCTTTGCCACTGAAGCAAACACTCCAACAGCGAAACTTTGTATTTTAAAGGCTTTTTATCAAGATAATACAAGTTCTGTTGACTATATTCGTTTAAAAAATAATGCTTGACTGAAAAAGCACTCCGTCCTACATTCAAACAAGAAAATAAAAAAATCACTACCGTAGCTCCCTGGCGACTGCTGTACCCTCAACCGTACTTATCTCTTGCCTTGAGTGCCCACTGGAGGTCTTTATGCTAAAAATGACACGCCAAGAATACCAATCTCGCGATTATGAGTTCGATGAGATTGAAGACGACCCTCGCCTGGTTCGGGCAAAAAAAGAAATGATCATCACGTTTACTTCCTATTTCATCTACGTGGTCATCATGCTTTATGTCTGTTATTACTTTGCTGCCAAAGATATGGCTGAAATGCAATACCTGTTTGGGCTCCCCCGCTATTTGAGCGTACTTTGCATTATTGCCGTTATTGGCGCAGTCTGCATCATGAGTCTTTCTCATATCGTCTTCAAAGCTGAAGACTTGCAAGACGAAATCGATGATGAATCTGGCAAACAACCGTAGGAGCACATCATGGATCTCGTTATCACATCCTCTCAACGCATCGCTATTATCGTAACGTTTGTGCTTTACACCTTAGCTGTTATCGGTGTGGCACTGTATGCCAAGCGAAAAATGGACCAGTCGTCGTTGAAATCATACGTCGATGACTTCTACACGGGCGGTCGCGGCATGGGTATGCTAGCAGTCGCTTTTATGATTGCCGCTGGTCTTTGCGGCGCCGGTACTTTCGTGGGTTCTCCCGGCATGAGCTATCAAGTCGGTGGGCCTTGGATCATGATTAACGGATGCCAAATCTTTGTGACATTCGTTGTGTTAGGCGAAATTGGCAAAAAGATCGGTATCGTTGCTCGTCGCATTAACGCGCAAAGCTATCTAGACTTGATTGCACACCGCTTCAATTACAACAAAGTAGTAATTCTGGTAGGTGGATTATCCATCACGGTATTCATGTTAACCTACGTGGTGGGGCAAACGGTTGGCGGAGCTCGAGTTTTTGAAGCAATGACGGGACTGCCCTACTGGATGGGGTTAGTCTTTTTTGCTGTCACGGTACTTTTAGTGACCGTCTTAGGTGGAGTAAAAGGCGTAGCACTTGCCATTATCGTTCAAGGCATCGCCATGACCTTTGCCGTGCTTTGCTTAATTGCAGGCTCGCATATTGCTGTCACAGAGCATGGCGGATGGCAAGCATTAACTTCGGCGATTCATGCCAGAGAACCGGATTACTTTGACCCGTTCCGTTGGTCCGTACCTTTCCAAGTTTCACAGTGGATCATTTACGGTTTTGCTGCAATCAGTTTGCCTCACTTGGCTATGGGTGCTCTAACCTACAAAAATTCCATTGCCATGAAACGAGCCGTTATTTTGGGCATTTTGATTGTGACCGTATGGACGATTGGATTAGGCCTTTATTGCTCTTTGGCTGCCAAAGGTTTGTTCCCCAATTTAACTACCTATGACCATGCTATTCCTATCCTAACGATGCAGGTGGTGCCGCCCTGGTTGGCCGGTATTACGTTGGCTGGAGTTGCTTCCGCTGTTCAATCAACTGTCAGTGCCATCATTATTGTGATTGCCTCGACCATCGTTTTGAATCTCTGGAAGTTTTTCCTTAAACCGCAAGCTGATGCGGCCTCGCAAAAGAAAATGACGCTGCTGACGACAACGGTCATCTCCGTCATTATTTTCTTCTTAGCCCTTAATCCTCCGGATCTTTTGCAATTAATTATTACGTTCAGCATGGGTGGTTTAGCGGCAGCATTCTTCTTTACGATGCTTTTAGGGTGCTATTGGAAACGTTGCAATGAATGGGGAGCAGCGGCTGCCATCACGGGCGCCTATGCCACTTACATCATCGCTGAAATGGATCTCTTGCCCATTGATATCACGCTTGGCATGCACCCGGTAGGTATTTCGATGATTGTGAGCCTTGCTTTACTCGTCGGTATATCGCTGGTAACTCCCAAGCCGCCAAAGGGTGTCATCATGACGTGGTTTGGCAAACATTATCCTAAAGAGATTATTGATTAATAAGGAGTCGTATCATGAGTTTTCAACATCAATTCATTCGCCTAGAGGGCTCAGCTCGTGAACGGGGTTTGACCTACGGTAAAGTTGCACGTGAACGTATTGCGCGTTGCCTAAATTTTTACAAGAAATTTTTTAAGGCACACGTCAATCTGGATTGGGAAGAAGCCAAAGCGTTGGCCTTGCAATTTAAGCCCGATATCGAAGCCTATTTCCCTGAAACGCTCGTAGAAATGCAAAGTATTGCCGAAGGGGCAGGTGTCAATTTTGAAGACATTCTGGCTCTGAATTGCCGCAGTGAAATTCTTTTTGCTTTGCCCGACGGATGCACCGCGGTTAGTTTCCCCCCGCAAGCTACTCGCGACGGAAACACTGTCTTAGCACAAACCTGGGACTGGTTGGAACCGGCACGCGACTGCACGGTCGTTTTGGAAGTTAATCAGGCACCGCTGCCTCGTATTTTAATGGTCGCTGAAGCCGGCATGGTTGGCGGCAAAGGTATCAATGAAGACGGCATCGGTGTGACTCTGAATGCACTGTCTGTCGGTAAAGGACAAATCGGTGTACCGCTTCACGTCATGTATCGAAAAATCTTATCTGCAGCAATTTTAACCGATGCGATCGACGCTGTTACACAAGCAAAGCGTGCCGGTTGTGGCAACTTCAATATTGGTAGCGCCTGCGGTATTGTGAGCTACGTTGAATTCACACCGGATGACTTCGCCATCGAAATGAGTGAAGGTGAACCTCTTTGTCACACCAATCACTACCTCTCGCCACTTTTCATCAAAGAAGACGCCCTCAAGCGTGCGATTTCGGACTCTTTTGTTCGACTCAATCGTGTTCGAGTCCTTACAAAAGGACAAAAAGGCTATCACGTTGACTCGATCTTGAATGTCTTCTGCGATCATTCGAATTTCCCGGATAGTGTCTGCAGTCACCCAGATCCGAATGATCCTGAAATGATGAGAATGTGCACGATCTACGCTGTTGTATTTGACCTTACCCGTCGAGAAATTTGGGTTACCAATTCGAATCCCTGCCAAGGACCTGTCTCTTATACACATCTCCGAGCCCACGAGACCGGAGCCTATCTC
>USCE01000010.1 GCA_900553105.1 uncultured Sutterella sp. | reverse complement strand
TTCCCGAATACCCCGAATGAAAACTTCAGCCAAAAGGTCAACAAGAAGATGTTCCGTGCTGCCATGGCTTCGATCTATTCGAAGTTGGTCGCCGACGGCCGTCTCGTGGTGGTTGATTCTATCGGTGCTGATAGCCCCAAGACGAAAGCTTTTGCTCAAAAGCTCAAGGCTATGGGTCTGGAAAATGTGATGATCATCACTAAGGAAGTTGACGAAAACCTCTATTTGGCTTCTCGCAACTTGAAGAACGTTTTGGTGGTGATGCCGCGTTATGCTGATCCGCTTTCGTTGATTTTCTACAAGAAGATCGTTGTGACGAAGGATGCGGTCGCTCAGCTTGAGGAGATGTGGGGATGATGAGCCAAGATCGTTTAATGAAGGTGCTCCTTGCTCCGGTAGTCTCCGAAAAGAGCACGATGGTCGGCGAAAAGCACGGTCAAGTTGTCTTCCGTGTTGTTCCCGATGCTACCAAGCAAGAAGTCAAGGCTGCAATCGAGTTGCTCTTTAAGGTGCAAGTCGAAAGCGTTCAAATGGTCAACGTCAAGGGTAAGACGGCCCGTTTCGGTCGTTACGTCGGCAAGCACAGTGATGTGCGCAAAGCCTATGTGACCTTGAAGTCTGGTCAAGAAATTAACTTCGCAGAGGTGAAGTAATGGCTCTCGTCAAATTGAAACCGACGTCGGCCGGTCGTCGTCATGCAGTTAAGGTTGTCAGCCCGGAATTGCACAAGGGTAAGCCCTACGCTCCTCTTCTTGAGAAGAAGAGCCGCACTGCCGGTCGTAACAACAACGGTCATATCACCTGCCGTCATAAGGGTGGTGGCCATAAGAAGGCTTATCGTATCGTCGACTTTAAGCGCAACAAGGACGGAATTCCTGCTCGCGTTGAACGTCTCGAATACGATCCGAACCGCTCCGCTCACATCGCTCTCGTGCTTTACGCCGACGGCGAACGTCGCTACATCATTGCCCCGAAGGGCTTGACGGTTGGCGCTGAGCTCATGAACGGTCAGGAAGCTCCGATCAAAGTGGGTAACACGCTTCCTTTGCGTAATATCCCGATCGGTTCCACGATTCACTGTATCGAAATGAAGCCAGGTAAGGGCGCGCAATTGGTGCGTTCTGCTGGTTCCTTTGCCCAATTGATCGCTCGCGAAGGCGAATACGCTCAAGTGCGTTTGCGCTCTGGCGAAGTGCGCTACATTCACATCGAATGCCGCGCCACGATCGGTATGGTTGGCAATGAAGAAAACAGTTTGCGCGAACTCGGTAAAGCCGGTGCCAAGCGCTGGCGCGGTATTCGTCCGACGGTGCGTGGCGTTGCCATGAACCCGGTGGATCACCCGCACGGTGGTGGTGAAGGTCGTACCGGTACTGGTCGTGCTCCGGTGACGCCTTGGGGTCAATTGACCAAGGGTTATCGTACTCGTAACAACAAGCGCACCGATGCTATGATCGTGCAGCGCCGGAACCGTAAATAAGGGGGCCACATGTCTCGTTCGTTAAAGAAAGGCCCGTTTGTTGATGGGCACTTGATGAAGAAAGTCGAAGCTGCTCAAGCCAGTCGTGACAAGCGTCCGTTGAAGACCTGGTCGCGTCGTTCGACGATTCTTCCGGAGTTCATCGGTTTGACGATTGCCGTCCACAACGGTCGTCAACACGTCCCGGTGTACATTAATGAAAATATGGTCGGCCACAAGTTGGGCGAATTCGCTTTGACCCGTACGTTTAAGGGTCACGCGTCCGACAAGAAATAATTAGTAGGAGTTAAATAATGGAAACCTCTGCTATTGTTCGTGGCGTTCGTCTTTCGGCTCAAAAGGGCCGTTTAGTCGCCGACCTCGTCCGCGGTAAGCCCGTGGATAAGGCTTTAAATATTCTTACGTTCACGCAAAAGAAAGCAGCCGTCATCATCAAGAAGGCTCTTGAAAGCGCCATTGCCAACGCCGAACACAATGACGGCGCTGACATCGACGAATTGTTTGTGACGAAGATCCACGTGGAAAAGGCTACGACGTTGCGTCGCTTCGGCGCCCGTGCTAAGGGTCGCGGTACGCGAATCAACAAGCAAACCTGCCACATCTACGTGTCCGTTGGTGACAAAGTTACGAAGTAAAGGTGAATTATGGGACAGAAAATTAACCCCACCGGCTTCCGTCTCCCCGTGACGCGTGATTGGACCTCGCGTTGGTATGCGGAAGGCCGCAACTTCGCTCGCACCTTGGGCGAAGACTTGAAAGTTCGCTCCTTCTTGCAAAAGAAGTTGGAAAACGCCTCTGTCAGCCGTATTTTGATCGAACGTCCTGCAAAGAACGCTCGCATCACGATCTACTCGGCTCGTCCGGGTGTTGTGATCGGCAAGCAAGGACAAGACATCGAAGTGTTGAAGAACGAAGTGCAAAAGATGATGGGCGTGCCCGTGCATGTCAACATCGAAGAAGTGCGTCGTCCTGAACTCGATGCTCAATTGATCGCTGACGGTATTACGCAACAGCTCGAAAAGCGTGTTATGTTCCGTCGTGCTATGAAGCGTGCCATGCAAAATGCCATGCGTTTGGGCGCTCAAGGCATCAAGATCATGTCGGCCGGCCGTTTGAACGGTGCTGAAATTGCTCGTACCGAATGGTATCGTGAAGGCCGTGTACCTCTTCACACGTTGCGTGCCAATATTGACTACGGTTTCTCCGAAGCCAATACGACTTACGGCGTCATCGGCGTGAAGGTGTGGGTCTACAAGGGTGACAACTTCGGCGAAGAAGCTCAAGCCCAAGAAAAGACTGAACGTGAAGATCGTCGTTCTCGCCGTCCGGCCGGTGATCGTGCTGGCAAACCTGCCCGCCGCACCCGTAAGGCTGGTGAGAAGACTGAAGCAGTTGCCGCTGATGGCGAAAAGAAGCCTGTGCGCCGCGCCAAGAAGGCTGCTGCTGCCAAAGACGGAGAATAAGCGATGTTGCAACCTAATCGACGCAAATACCGCAAGGATCAAAAGGGCCGTAACTACGGTTTGGCTACCCGCGGCGCCAATGTGTCCTTCGGTCAATTCGGTTTGAAGGCACTGGAACGCGGCCGTCTGACGGCTCGTCAAATTGAAGCTGCCCGTCGTGCCATTACGCGCCACATCAAGCGCGGTGGTCGCGTGTGGATCCGCGTGTTCCCAGACAAGCCTATTTCCGAAAAACCTGCCGAAGTCCGTATGGGTAACGGTAAAGGTAACCCGGAATACTGGGTGGCTCTTGTCCAACCGGGCCGTGTGCTTTATGAAATGGACGGGGTTGACGAACAACTGGCTCGCGAAGCTTTCGCTCTCGCAGCTGCCAAGTTGCCGGTCAAGACCACGTTTGTTGTCCGCCAAATCGGCATGTAAGGAGAGACGGCAATGAACGCTAAAGAATTGCGCGCCATGGATGAGGCTGCGCTCAAGAAGGAACTGGCTGACTTGATGCAAGCGCATTTTAAGATGCGCATGCAACACGGAACCCAACAACTTCAAAACACGAATCAGTTGCGCACGACGCGTCGTGATATCGCGCGCGTTCGCACGATTCTCGCTCAAAAGGCGGCCTCGAAATGACACAAGAAAATCAAAAGACGTCGTTGACTCGCACGTTGGTTGGCAAAGTTGTCAGCAACAAGATGCAAAAGACCGTGACGGTTCTCGTAGAACGTAAGGTTAAGCACCCGTTGTATGGCAAGTTTGTGTTGGTCTCTAAGAAGTACCACGCCCACACCGAAGCCAACGATTTGATGGAAGGTGATACGGTTGAAATCGCTGAAACCCGTCCGGTTTCCAAGACGAAGTCCTGGGCTGTGACGAAGGTTTTGAAGAAAGCCGAAATCATCTAAAAAATAGTTTGCAAGTTTTCTTTTATTTAGATATACTTGCGAATTCGTGGTTGGGGTTGTCCTGACGGACGACCCCAGCTTAGTTCGTAGAGAACAGCTCTTAATAAGCTCAACCTGCACTCTTGCTGGTCTTTCAGAGCGATTGAGCGTTGTTCTTCCTCCCAATAACGGGACCAATACTATCCGCATAGCGGAATAAGTTGGGAATAGGTAATCATGATTCAGATGCAAACCAAACTGGACGTGGCCGATAACACGGGCGCACGTTCGGTGATGTGTATCAAGGTGTTGGGCGGTTCTAAGCGCCGTTACGCCAACATCGGCGATGTCATCAAAGTGACGGTTAAGGAAGCTGCTCCGCGCGGCCGCGTCAAGAAGGGTGAAGTCTACAACGCTGTTGTGGTCCGCACTGCCAAAGGCGTTCGTCGTCCGGATGGTTCGTCCATCTCTTTTGATGGCAATGCCGCTGTATTGCTCAATTCTAAATTAGAGCCGATCGGAACCCGTATCTTCGGGCCGGTTACGCGTGAATTGCGTACCGAGCAATTTATGAAGATCGTTTCCTTGGCTCCTGAAGTTTTGTAAGGAGACGCGCGATGCAACGCATCCGTAAAGGTGACGAAGTTATCGTTATCACCGGCCGAGACAAGGGCAAGCGCGGTACCGTGCTCTCCCGAGTTGACGATCGTCATGTGACGGTCGAAGGCATTAATGTTGCCAAAAAGCATGTTCGCCCGAACCCGATGACGGGTCAAGAAGGCGGCATCGTCAACAAGGTCATGCCGATCGACCAATCGAACGTCATGCTCGTAAATCCGGCCACTGGTAAGGGCGAACGTGTCGGCTTCAAAGTTGTCGACGGTAAGAAAGTTCGCGTGTTTAAGAGCGACGGCAGCATTGTCGGCGCGAAGGCTTAATAGAGGGTCAATCGAATGTCTCGTTTCCAAACTCTCTACCGTGAAGCCATTGTTCCCGAATTGATTAAGAAGTTCGGCTACAAGACCACGATGCAAGTTCCTCGTATCACGAAGATCACGTTGAACATGGGTATCGGCGAAGCGGTTAATGATAAAAAATTGATCGACAACGCTGTTGCCGATATGACGAAGATCGCTGGTCAAAAGCCGGTTGTTACCAAGACTCGTAAGGCTATCGCAAACTTTAAGATTCGCGAAAACATGCCGATCGGTTGCATGGTGACCTTGCGCGGTGAGCGCATGTACGACTTCTTGGACCGCTTGATCACGATCGCTTTCCCGCGTGTTCGTGACTTCCGTGGTGTCTCTGGTCGCTCTTTTGACGGCCGTGGCAACTACAACATCGGTCTTAAAGAACAAATCATCTTCCCCGAAATCGAGTACGACAAGATCGACAAGATCCGTGGGATGAATATTTCCATCACGACGACTGCGAAAACCGACGAAGAAGCCAAGGCTTTGCTCGCCGCTTTCCGCTTTCCGTTCCGCAATTAATCGAGGTGTGAATTGGCTAAACTCGCACTGATTAACCGTGACTTGAAGCGCACCGAAACGGTTGCCAAGTTCGCGGAAAAGCGCGCCGCTTTGAAAGCGGTCATTAATGATGCCTCTCGTTCTTTTGAAGAACGTATGGAAGCCCGTTTGCAATTGCAAGCATTGCCGCGTAACGCCAGTCCCTGCCGTTTGCGCAATCGTTGTGCATTGACCGGTCGTCCCCGTGGCACGTTCCGTAAGTTCGGCTTGGGTCGCACCAAGATCCGTGAAGCCGCCATGCGCGGTGACATTCCCGGCCTTATCAAGGCTAGCTGGTAAGCGAGGAGATTATCATGAGCATGAGTGATCCGATCGCCGATATGTTGACCCGTATTCGTAACGGTCAAAATGTCGACAAGACGGAAGTGGTGATGCCCTCCTCGAAGTTGAAGGTGGCCATTGCTCAAGTCTTGAAAGATGAAGGATACATCGATGGTTTTTCTGTTGTTGAAAACAACGGTAAACCTGAATTACACGTCGGTTTGAAGTACTACGCCGGTCGTCCCGTGATTGAACGCATCGAACGCGTTTCTCGTCCGGGCTTGCGTGTGTACAAGAACCATCAAACGATTCCGCAAGTGATGAACGGCTTGGGTATCGCGATCGTTTCTACGCCCAAAGGCGTGATGACCGATCGCAAGGCCCGTGCAGCCGGCATCGGTGGCGAAGTCATTTGCTACGTGGCCTAATGCGAGGAGGGATAGAGAATGTCGCGAATCGCTAAAGAACCCGTGATCATTGCCAAGGGCGTCGATTGCAAAATCACCGACGGCGTGATCGTGATGAAGGGCGCTAAGGGTGAATTGAGCCTGAAGCTCAACCCGTTGGTGTCCGTTAAGCAAGACGGTGATCATTTGCGCTTCGAAGCTGTTGACAGCAGCCGTGAAGCTAACGCTGCTTCCGGTACGATGCGTGCTTTGATCAACGACATGAACAAGGGTGTCAGCGTTGGTTTCGAAAAGAAGCTGACGTTGGTTGGTGTGGGCTTCCGTGCCCAAGCCAGCGGTGACACGTTGAATTTATCGCTCGGCTTTAGTCACCCCGTCGTGCACAAGTTGCCCGAAGGCGTGAAGGCAGAAACCCCGAGTCAAACGGAAATCGTGATCAAGGGCGCTGACAAGCAAAAAGTGGGTCAAACTGCTGCTGTCATTCGTGGCTATCGTCCGCCGGAACCCTACAAGGGCAAGGGCGTTCGTTATGCTGACGAAGTTGTCGTGATCAAGGAAACCAAGAAGAAGTAAGCGGGGCGGAGACAAAAATGATCGATAAAAAAGCAAATCGTCTGCGTCGTGCACGTGCTACGCGTGCCCGCATCAAGATGCAAAAGGTGGCCCGCTTGACGGTCCATCGTACGAACTTGCACATTTACGCCAGCATCATCAGCGCTGACGGCGGCCGTGTTTTGGTTTCGGCCTCCACGGTTGAACCCGAAGTTCGCGCTCAGTTGGCTAATGAGCAAGGTCGCGGCGGCAACGTTAAAGCCGCTCAATTGATTGGTACGCGTTTGGCTGAGAAGGCTAAGGCCGCCGGCATTGAAACGTGTGCTTTCGACCGTTCTGGTTACCGTTTTCATGGCCGCATCGCTGCGTTGGCTCAAGCCGCGCGTGAAGCTGGCTTGAAGTTCTAAGAGGGACTTATGGCTAAGGCTCAAGGAAAGAATGCGGCTGTCGACGCTATCGACGACGGCATGCGTGAAAATATGATTGCGGTTAACCGCGTTACCAAGGTTGTGAAGGGTGGCCGCATTATGGCTTTCGCTGCTCTCACGGTTGTTGGTGATGGCGACGGCCGTATTGGTATGGGTACGGGTAAGAGCCGCGAAGTGCCGGCTGCCGTACAGAAGGCTATGGATCGCGCTCGTCACAGCATGGTTCGTATTCCGCTCAACGACGGTACGATCTACCACGCTGTTGAAGGCCACCACGGCGCTGCTCGCGTGATGTTGCTCCCGGCTACCGAAGGTACCGGTATCATCGCCGGCGGTCCGATGCGTGCAGTGTTCGACGCCATGGGTGTTCGCAACATCGTAGCTAAGGCTCACGGTTCTACGAATCCCTACAACATGGTTCGTGCAACGTTGAACGCTCTCGAAGCCCTTCGTTCTCCGGCTGAAATTGCTGCCAAGCGCGGCAAGACGGTTGAAGAACTCATGGCCTAATCGCAATGGAGAGATTCGAGATGGCTAAAAAAACCGTTAAAGTTACGTTGGTCAAGAGCCCGATCGGCACGAAGGCTGATCACCGCGCCACTTTGCGCGGCTTGGGTTTGTCCAAGATGAACCAAACGCGCGAACTTGAAGACACGCCCGCTGTGCGCGGCATGATCAACAAGGTTGCCTACTTGGTTCGTGCCGAGTAATAGGGGTAGATGATGCAATTAAATACTTTGCAACCCGCTGAGGGTTCCAAGAGTGCACGTCACCGCGTCGGTCGCGGTGTCGGCTCCGGCTGGGGCAAGACTGCCGGTCGCGGTCACAAGGGTCAAAAGTCCCGTGCCGGCGGCTTCCACAAGGTGGGCTTCGAAGGCGGTCAAATGCCGCTGCATCGTCGCTTGCCGAAGCGTGGTTTCACGTCTTTGACGCGTCGTTTCTGCGAAGAAGTTCGCTTGAACGAATTGCAAGGTTTGGCTGCGGATGAAATCGATTTGAGCGTGCTTAAGGCCGCCAATATCGTTTCGCCGCGCGCTATGGCTGCCCGCGTGATCTTGTCCGGAGAGATCTCCCGCAAGGTTGTCGTGCGCGGTTTGGGCGTGACCAAGGGTGCCAAGGCTGCTATTGAAGCTGCCGGCGGTTCCGTGGAAGAATAACTCGCTTTTTAGGAAGAACAACGTGGCGACCAGCCCCAGTTCCAACCAAGCAAGCGGTCCGAAGTACGGCGATCTTAAGCGTCGAATTATCTTCTTGCTGCTTGCATTAGTCGTATACCGCATCGGCGCACACGTGCCGGTGCCCGGTATCGATCCCGACATGCTCTCTCAGCTCTTTCAAGAGCAACAAGGGGGCATTCTCGGGCTGTTCAACATGTTCTCCGGTGGCGCGTTATCGCGCTTCTCGGTGTTTGCGTTAGGGATCATGCCGTACATCTCTGCATCGATTATCATGCAGATGTTGTCCTACGTGCTCCCTTCGCTTGAGAGTTTGCGTAAAGAAGGCGAATCCGGTCGCCGTAAGATCACTCAATACACGCGCTACGGCACGTTGCTCTTGGGGGTCTTCCAAGCGTTCGGTATTGCCGTCGCACTCGAAAGCCAAGCAGGCCTCGTGCTCGATCCGGGCATGATGTTCCGCTTCACATGCGTGGTCTCTTTGGTGACGGGTACGATGTTTTTAATGTGGCTCGGTGAGCAAATCACCGAACGCGGTTTAGGTAACGGCATTTCCATCATCATCTTTGCCGGTATTGTGGCTGGGTTGCCCTCTGCAATCTCCGGTTTGTTCCAGTTGGTGAGCTCGGGTGCCATTAGCCCCTTGGCTGCAATTTTTGTGATCGCCATTGTCGCTGTTGTAACGGCTTTCGTGGTGTTCATCGAACGCGGCCAACGTCGCATTACTGTGAACTATGCAAAACGACAAATTGGCAACCGTTTGTACGGTGGTCAAAGTTCGTATTTGCCCTTGAAGATGAATATGTCGGGCGTTATTCCGCCGATCTTTGCATCTTCGTTGATCTTGTTTCCAGCTACTTTGGCCGGTTGGTTCACGAGCGGTGATTCAACGCGTTGGATTCGTGATTTGGCAGCTGCATTGTCGCCGGGTCAACCGTTATATACATTGCTTTACGCTGCAATGATTGTGTTCTTTGCTTATTTCTACACGGCGTTGGTTTTCAACCCGCGTGAAACGGCTGAGAACTTGAAAAAGAGTGGTGCGTTCGTCCCGGGTATCCGCCCCGGAGAGCAAACGTCTCGTTACATCGATAAGGTGTTGCTTCGTTTGACGCTCGGCGGTGCTGCATACTTGGTGTTCGTCTGCTTGGTGCCGGAATTCTTGAACATGCGTTTCAATGTTCCGTTCTATTTTGGTGGTACATCGTTGTTGATCGTTGTGGTCGTGACGATGGACTTCATGAGCCAAGTTCAGGCGTACATGATGTCGCAACAATATGAAAATTTGCTCAAGAAGACAAACTTCAAGGGCTTTGGCTCTGCCGGGATGTAAAAGTTTCGTCAGAGTGAAATGAAACCGTCCCCCGAGGCTATACTTCACGCCTCGGGTTCGGCCAGAAACGAGGAGGAAAGCGATTTTCCTCCCGATTCTGTCTCAGAGAGTTTTATTGTTCTGTGCACTACGCTGACGAAAAACTTGAAGAGTTGGAAAAAAGAGTGTAAATTCTCAAATTTCCTGTCGTCTGGACAGTAATAATCCGTGAAATTCACGGTTGGAGAAAACAATGAAGGTTAACGCTTCGGTCAAAAAAATGTGCCGTAAGTGCAAGATCATTAAGCGCAAGGGCGTTGTCCGCGTGATCTGTGAAGATCCGCGCCACAAACAACGTCAAGGCTAAAGAGGTATAAGATGGCTCGTATTGCCGGTATTAATATTCCGCCGAACCAACATGCCGAAATCGGCTTGACCGCCATTTACGGTATCGGTCGTTCTCGCGCCCGTGACATTTTGTCGCAAGTCGGCGTGGAATACACCAAGAAAATTAAAGATCTCACCGACGCTGAACTCGAACGCATCCGTGATGCAATCGGTCAGTACACCGTTGAAGGTGACTTGCGTCGTGAAGTTCAACTCTCGATTAAGCGCCTGATTGACTTGGGCACTTATCGTGGTATGCGTCATCGTCGCGGCTTGCCTGTTCGCGGTCAACGTACTCGTACAAATGCCCGTACGCGTAAGGGCCCGAAGAAGGCTGGCGTCGCACTTAAGAAGTAAACATTAAAGGACTACAATGGCTGGCAAATCTCCTAGCAGTCAGCAAGTTGCTCAGCAACGTGCTCGCAAAAAGGTGAAGAAGGTCGTTACTGAAGGTATTGCTCACGTTCACGCTTCCTTCAACAACACGATCATCACGATCACCGATCGCCAAGGCAACGCAATTTCTGCGTCTAGCTCCGGCGCTCAAGGTTTCAAGGGTTCCCGTAAGTCGACCCCGTTCGCTGCTCAAGTCGCAGCTGAACAAGCAGGTCGTGTGGCTCTTGAATATGGTTTGAAGAATGTCGAAGTTCGCATCATGGGTCCTGGCCCTGGCCGTGAATCCAGCGTGCGTGCGCTCAACGCGCTTGGCATTCGTGTGACGTCGATTCAAGATGTGACCCCCGTTCCTCACAACGGTGTGCGTCCGTCCAAGCGCCGTCGCGTGTAAAGAACTTTTTTCTAATCCCGCGTTTATCTATGAGGATAGATAAACTCAATGTGACCAACATCACAGGATAAGAGAGGCATTTTTAAATGGCACGATATACCGGTCCCAAACTCAAGCTCGCGCGCCGCGAGGGTTGTGACCTTAATTTGAAGAGCGCGCGTCGTTCTTTGTCGAGCAAAGTCGGCAAGGGTTCCGATACGATCACCAAACCGGGCCAGCACGGTAAGACTTCCGGTGCTCGTCAATCGGACTACGGTAACCAATTGCGTGAAAAGCAAAAGGTTAAACGCATGTATGGCGTTCTTGAACGTCAATTCCGCCGCTATTTCGCTGAAGCCGAACGCGATCGCGGCAACACGGGTGAAGTGTTGTTAAGCTTGCTTGAAAGCCGTCTTGACAACGTCGTTTATCGTATGGGTTTCGGCTCTACCCGTGCTGAAGCTCGCCAATTGGTGAGCCACTGCGCTATTTTGGTCAACGGCAACAAGGTCAATATTCCTTCTTACCGTGTCCAACCCGGTGATGTTATCTCCATTCGCGAAAAGTCCCAAAAGCAAACCCGTATTACGGAAGCTTTGGAACTTGCTGCTCAAGTCGGTTTCCCGTCTTGGGTGAGCGTTGATGCGAAGAAGTTCGAAGGCGTGTTCAAGGCTCTCCCGGCCCGCGACGAAATTTGCCCGGACGTCAACGAATCGTTGGTCGTCGAACTTTACTCGCGTTAATAACCACTGCGAAGACATTGTTTTGTGTAGTGCGCCGAACAATGTCTGCCTTGGTAAAATACTCGATGCGATCGGTCCTTTTGGGGCGCCGGTCGCATTTGATCTCAAGCCCCAGACAATCCATCAGCCTTATCGGTGTAACGAGCCGAGGGTATTGAAAAGGACAGTCCAACTATGGCCAACACCACTTTGTTGAAGCCGACCGATATTGAAGCGGCGGTTGATCAAAACAATCCCAATCTCGCTGTAATCACGCTTGAACCCTTTGAACGTGGCTACGGTCATACGCTCGGCAATGCTTTGCGTCGCATTTTGCTCGCCAGCATGGTCGGCTATGCTCCCACTGAAGCTCAAATCGCTGGCGTGGTGCATGAATACTCTCAAATCGACGGCGTTCTCGAAGACGTCGTTGACATCCTTTTGAACTTGAAAGGCGTTGTCTTTAAGCTTGAAGGTCGCGATGAAGTAACTTTGACGCTTCGCAAGAATACTGAAGGCGTTGTGACGGCTGCTGATTTTGATTTGCCGCACGACGTTACCGTGATCAACCCCGATCATGTGATTGCTCACTTGGCCGCTGGCGGTAAGCTTGACATGCAAGTCAAGGTTGAAAAGGGCCGTGGCTATCAACCCGGTGATATGCGTGCTTTCCGTGATGACTATTCCAAGAGCACGATCGGTCGTATCATCATGGATGCTTCCTTTAGCCCGATTCGCCGTGTTGCCTATGAAGTCAGCGCTGCCCGTGTGGCTCAACGTACCGACCTCGATAAACTCGTCATGACGATCGAAACCAACGGTGCGATTAAGCCTGAAGAAGCTTTGCGTGAAGCTGTTCACATTCTTCAAGATCAATTGACGGTGTTTGGAACCATCAAGAGCGAACAAGCCGGCAAGGCCGTTCCGGAAGAAGACGTGAACAACCCGCCGCCGCTCGATCCGATTTTGATGCGTCCGGTCGACGATCTCGAGTTGACGGTTCGTTCTGCCAATTGCTTGAAGGGCGAACAAGTCTTCTATATCGGCGATTTGATTCAACGCACCGAAAACGAATTGCTCAAGACTCCGAACTTGGGTCGCAAGTCCTTGAACGAAATCAAGGAAGTGCTTGCTACGCATGGTTTGACCTTGGGTATGAAATTGGAAAACTGGCCACCTGCCGGTCTTGACCAACACTAATGAATAGTTGCGGGGGTGCTTTTTTTCGCTCCCGCAATTTATTTGCCGAGGTCGAATTTTCTTGTGATTTGCCAAATATTTAGCAAATGAGTACAATGCGACCTTCGGTTTGGTTTTTTAACCGAATTTACCCGCCCGCCGGGCCAGTCCCGGATAGAAGAAGATGGGAAACGGTTCGTGAAAACGAACGAATAGACTAACTTTTAAAGGAATATAAAAATGCGTCACCGTCATGGTTTACGTAAGCTGAATCGTACCAGTGCTCACCGCCTCGCTATGCTCCGCAACATGATGAACTCTTTGTTGCGCCACGAAGCTATCAAGACCACGTTGCCCAAGGCCAAAGAATTGCGCCGTGTCATCGAACCGATGATCACGTTGGGTAAGGAACCCACGGTTGCTAACAAGCGTTTGGCTTTTGCTCGTTTGCGCGATCGTGAAATGGTCACGAAGCTCTTTGACGAAATCGGTCCGCGCTTTGCCAATCGCAACGGCGGCTATACCCGTATTTTGAAGATGGGTTTCCGCGTTGGTGATAACGCTCCGATGGCTTACATGGAACTCGTTGACAAGGCCGCTCCGGCTGCTGAAGTTGTCGAAGAAAAGGCCGAATAAGTCCTATTTCGCTGATAACTGATGAAGGGAGGTTCCGACGTAGGGGCTTCCCTTTTTTCATCAATAAAGAAAATACACTTATGGCTGAATTAACCTCTCAACGCATCGATAAATGGCTTTGGGCAGCGCGTTTTTTCAAAACACGTTCGCTGGCTCAGGAGGCTGTTGAGCTTGGACGCGTGAAGCTTAACGGTGAGCGAACGAAGCCCGCAAAAGAAGTCAAACTCTCTGATAACCTTGAAATTCATCGAGGCGACGATATTTTTGAGGTTCTGGTGGCCGGATTTAACTCTCAACGGGGACCGGCTTCTGTGGCGCAGTTGATGTACATGGAGACCGAGCAGGGGCAGGCTAAACGACTCGAACGTGCGCTGATGCGCAAATTGGCCGTTGAACCGGCTCTTGAGCGCCACAGCAAGGGGCGACCTACTAAACGTGAGGGGCGCGAATTGCGCAAGCTTAGGGGCTATTGAGAATGTCTTTGTAAAAAAATGCCTGAGCAAGTTGCTCAGGCAAAATTTTATGGACCTTATGATCTGAATTTATCCATCAATTAGAAAACGATACCTGCTAAGATAAACCTAAACGGAACGGTAGCAACTAAGCCCAACCAACCCAGCAGGAAGAAGGGATGGTTGATGACAAACGAACAGCTTCATTTACCCATATACGAACCCATGTCGTCTCACGAAACGGCGAAGGCTGGGGTTGGATACACGTTCGTCACGAAGATACCGTAAACGGCCACGAAGCTGGCCAAGGCTAACAGACCCGGTTATTGACCGAGCAACACAGTAGCTTGTTCTTTAATTTGAGGCACTTAAAAATCGATGCCGGTCGAAGCAAACCAGCTGGTACGGAGAGTTACGACTAATGATTCATAACCGCCGTGGATGATCGTGGATTTATTAATCTTCGTGAGCTTAACATCGCAGAACCGGTACAACAACATCGAGATGAAGAGCACGACGCCCTAGAATCTGGCTACGGACAACTTAGCTCCCTTGGGTAACGGCATTTCAAATTCTTCTTTGTTCGTTATGAAGACCAAACCAGCTTTCATACGTTGTTGATAGATCGGATTAAGGATAATACCTTGGATGGTGGAGGAGAAAGAGGCAATAGCTGCGCCGAACAAACCCGCAGGCAAAATAACCATCACGGTGTTACCGAAGCAAACGCCCATAGCTTCCACGACCACGTACATGGCTGCCGTTGCTGCAAAGATCAGGGAAGCTGAAATGCCGATTTAGGAAGCTATGACAACACTAATGGTTGAGACGGACTAACGCCGTTTTGCTTAGCTATTTCTGGGGTCCGTTCAAGATGGCTATCGTGGTAAAGTCCGTACCCGAGAAAACCATCAATGTAAAAGCAATAACAGGGGCAGGAATATTGATGTACTTCGGGTTGCTATGCAAAATCCAGGAAGCAACGTGAATCATATGGTCCATACCGCCGGCAACGTTCATCACTGAGCAGGCAAAAAGCACGCTCATAGTAATCAAGATCACGCCCAAAGGATGGGTCCGGGTGGAATACCAAAAAGGGATACTGTTACGAACATGTCGAGATCGCTGAACAGACAAGTGAGAAGAAGACTGGGGTATCATTGGAAGAAAAATACCAAATTTGTTAATTGCACCGTTGTTGTTAGTTTTACGTTTGTCAAAATTTCATCAGACATTGTATCTTGAGCGAACACTCTAGTCGTCATTGGGGTAATCCTTCTTAGGCTTAGTAAAATGGAAATTGATTCTCGTCGCGGTGTTTTGAGTCGAAAGCTTGCGATTTGTCGCGGGTGTTTACAACAATGACATGACATCTATCTTCACGGCTACGATTGAAGCTACTAAAGAAGGCGTTATTAATTCGTGTCGCCAAGCACGTCAAGGGTTATAACGGCATGAAGGTATTGTCTGTGGACAATGCAATGGAAATGATGCTGGCTCACAATAAACTTGCGACGAAGTCACCTACACATTGCCGTATCCAACGAAATGACCGCCGCTTCGCTTTTATCATCGCAAGCGGCGGTACAATAAGCGCACGTTTTAAATTTTCTTTTGACCACAAGGAGTGTTTTTATGCCCTCTTGCCACAAAGCCCGGGCCCGCGAATTAGGGATTGAATTTGGAGTTTTCAAAACGGGTACTTACAACGCCATCACCGATGTTAAAGGCTTAACGGTGGGGCAGGTGACGCTCAAAGATGAGTCTGTCGGCATGCACACGGGTGTAACGGCCATTGTTCCGCACCCGAACAATATCTTTAAAAATAAAGTGCCAGCCGGCATCTTTCTTGCCAACGGATTTGGCAAAATGGCCGGTTTCCCGCAGGTTAAAGAATTGGGAAATATCGAAACGCCTATCGTCTTAACGAATACCTTAAGCGTTGCTGCCGGCATCGAAGGTATTATCGATTACACCTTCAGCTTTAAAGAAAATGATGACGTTCGTTCTTTAAATGCTGTCGTAGGGGAAACCAACGACGGCGGCATTAACGACATTCGCTCGCGATTTGTTAAACCTGAGCACGTGCTTAAAGCCATCACGCAAGCCAAGAGCGGTCCTGTTGAGGAAGGCCCCGTAGGAGCAGGAACCGGTACGAAGGCTTTCGGCTTTAAAGGCGGCATTGGTACGGCTTCTCGTGTGTTGCCGGCTAATATGGGCGGTTGGACTGTCGGTGTTTTAGTTCAAAGTAATTTCGGCGGCCTCCTAAACGTCAACGGAGTCGAAGTTGGTAAGGCTTTAGGCGGTTACCCGTATCAAAAAGAGCTCGAGTGCGCCGACGGTTCCATCATGATGATTGTGGCAACCGATGCTCCGCTTGATGCTCGCAATTTAGAGCGTGTTGCCAAACGGGCGTTCATGGGGTTGGCAAAATCGGGTGGTGTTGCCAGTAACGGCTCGGGAGACTTCGTAATCGCTTTCTCGACCAATGAATCCGTTCGCGTGCCGCATAATGCTGAAAAGCTTGCTTTGCAAAGCACCAAAGTGGTCAGAAACGACGATATGACTCCGATCTTCATGGCTACGATTGAAGCCACTGAAGAAGCCATTATCAATTCGCTTTTCGCCGGAGTCGATGTGACCGGTTTTAACGGCGTGACCATTAAAGCGTTGCCCGTTAACGATGTGTTGTCTATGATGAAAACACATCGTAAGCTCGTAGAACCGTAATTGACCTATTCTAAAAAAACGGGCTTCTGACGAAGTCAGAGGCCCGTAAAAATCAATCAGCTTCTTGCGTGTTACAGATGAACCGGTTCTTCTTTGAGCCAGCGAGCAACATCAAGGGCACAGTAAGTCAGAATGCCGTCAGCGCCAGCGCGCTTGAAGCACATCATGGTCTCCATCGTGAACTTCTTCTCATCAATGTAGCCAGCGGCCGCAGCGGCCTTCAAAAGAGCGTACTCGCCACTGACGTGATAAGCATAGGTAGGAGCTTTGAATTCATCTTTGACGCGACGCAATACATCGAGGTAGGGCAGACCGGGTTTAACCATCACCATGTCAGCGCCTTCTTCTAAATCCAAGCCCACTTCCCAGAGCGCTTCATCGCTATTGGCTGGATCCATTTGATAAACCGCTTTATTGCTACGACCGAGGTTGGCAGCCGAGCCCACGGCGTCACGGAACGGACCATAGAAGGCACTGGCATATTTGGCTGAATAGGCCATGATACGGGCGTGGATAAAGCCTTCTTTGTCCAAGGCTTCACGGATGACGCCGATGCGACCGTCCATCATATCGGACGGTGCGATAACATCGGCTCCGGCACGGGCTTGGGCAAGGGACTGGCGCACGAGCATTTCAATCGTTTCGTCGTTGAGAATGTAGCCCGTGTCATCAATTAAACCGTCCTGACCGTGTGTGGTGTAAGGATCCAAGGCAACGTCACACATGACGCCTAATTGCGGATAGTGCTCTTTGAGCATTCGCACAACACAGGGGATAAGACCGTCGGGGTTGGCGGCTTCGGAGCCGTCGGGTGTTTTAAGGTGATCTTCAATAACGGGGAAAAGGGCAATCATGGGAATGCCCAATTGAACCATCTCGCCGGCAACTTTCAACAACTCATCGGGCGTCATGCGTTCTACGCCAGGCATGGTGGGAACGGCTTGACGATGTCCTTGACCTTCCATGACAAAGACAGGATAAATGAGATCGGAGGCCGTGAGAGTGGTTTCGCGCATCAGGCGGCGAGAGAACTCGTCATGACGCATGCGACGCATGCGTTTGCGTGGGTATTGTCCTAAAACATGCATTTTATTTTCCTAAAATTACAGCACTGCTGGTGTATCTTCTCGACGAATCCAACGCTCGAGCGTTTCACGCAATTCATCGATACCGATACGTTTCAAACCGGAGAAAAGTTGAACGGTCACATGAGGGCCCATTTCGGCGGCGCGAGCTCTAACCTTCAAAAGCGTTTCTTTTTTCTGTTGGTTATTGAGCTGATCACATTTGTTGAGCAAAAAGTGAAGGCGCACGGGGCGGGTATTGAGAAAATCGATTACCCATTCGTCTGTCGGCATAAAAGGGCGACGGGCATCCATGACAACCACAATGCCAGTGAGAGTGTCGCGCTCGGCTAAATAACCGCCGATTAACTCCGACCACGTTTTTCGTGTCCCTTCGGCTGCCTTGGCGAAGCCGTAACCGGGCAAGTCTACAAGACTGGCAACACGTTCACGATGGCCGATGGCATTTTTCTCTGACAAGTCAAAGAAGTTAATGAGCTGGGTGCGCCCCGGCGTTTTAGAGGCAAACGCCAATCGTCCTTGTCGTGTGAGGACATTGATCGTTGTGGATTTGCCAGCATTGGAGCGACCGGCAAAAGCAATCTCCGGCACATCCCCAGGCGGAAGACCGTCCAGTCGGGAAACCGAAAGGCGAAAACGTGCGCTATCAAATAAACTCAAAACGGGTACCTCTTTGTTAGTTGGGCATCTTAGTGCGCCAATCTTACCCGAGGGTTAAGAAAAATGCCGATGCTTTCAACGGCATCGGCATGATGTGTTTAGACGGGGCTGACGAAATACCACATCAAAAGCAGCACGAGTTGTCCCGTGAGAATCCGCAAAAACATCGCAAGCGGATAAACTGTGGTGTAGGCTACAGCCGACGAATTTTTCTCTGATAACGTCGCCGCATAGGCCAACGTCGGAGGATCGGTCGTAGCACCGGCGAGCAGCCCGACGATGCTGTGATAGTTAATATGGAAAAAGTGTCTCGCAATGCAGCCGACCACTAAAATCGGAATAATCGTCACAACAAGACCTAAAAGCACATACAGCGGGCCGTTACCGACTAAAATCGCTTGCACGAAATTTTCTCCGGCTGCCAGGCCGACACTGGCCAAGAACAAGGAGATGCCAAGTTCGCGCAGCATCAGGTTGGCCGATGAGGTGGTGTAGGTGACAAGACGCGCTAAAGAACCGAAGCGTCCGAGCAAAATAGCGATAATCAAGGGACCGCCAGCTAAACCGAGTTTTAACGGAACGGGCATGCCTGGTAGTCCAATCGGTAAAGAACCGAAAATAATACCCACGGCAATCCCGATGAAAATGGCCATCAGATTCGGGTGCTCAAGTCGTTTGACTTGATTGCCGAGACGCTCTTCCAAGCGTTTGACTGAATTCGTGGGGCCGACACAATACAATTGATCGCCCATTTG
The DNA here is from genome assembly GCA_900553105.1 of uncultured Sutterella sp. GTDB lineage: Bacteria > Pseudomonadota > Gammaproteobacteria > Burkholderiales > Burkholderiaceae_F > Aphodousia. The sequence goes on along the minus strand of USCE01000010.1, from coordinate 1,088 downwards.
TAAGTGCAAATGTTGATAGGGGAACAATTGCATACCGGCGCGATAAACACGAGTGATGTTCACACCATCTGAATGACTTAAATGCAAATCACCGATCGTTTGACCGTTAATTTCCGGTCGCGTGATGATAATGTTTCGACTCGTAATCGGTGAGTGTTCAGTGGCAAGGTCCACCGTGAGGTCTTCTTCACCGAAAAATGCCACGATAGCATCTTTATTTTCTTCAGCCGATACCACTCGAACGGTATCGCCCACATGTACTAAAGAGTCAGCGTTAGGGCTTGAGATTTCGCCGTCGTGCAAAATGCGAGAACAAATAAATGGGCGGTCAATGAAGGCACGGATGGCACCGATAGAACGTCCTTCCAAAGCGCGATTGGCTACTTTGACATGAAAGAAAATGGAGACATGATTGGCGGCTTTTTCCTCAGCCTCCCAATGACGGTCTTCTTCTTTCATATCAATCTTGAAGATCACGCGAAGAGCAATCGCGGTACCGATGATACTGACGACGCCTAAGGGATAGGCGCAGGCGTAGGCCACGGCAATGTCTTCACCTTGATAGTTCATTTGCGCGAGAGCTTCTTGGGTAGCGCCTAAGCCCGGTGTATTGGTCACTGCACCGAAGTGAACGCCGAGCATCTGCGGCAAGCTAACCGTGTCGTTAAAGATGAAATAAAGAATGATCGTGATGAGAACGCTTAAAACAACCGCCAGCACCATGAGGCTGTTTAATAGTAAGCCGCCCGATTTAAATGAAGAGAAAAAAGACGGACCGACTTGCAAGCCGATGAAAAATACAAAGAGTATAAGACCGAAATCTCTGACGAAATTCAGCACGGTTGGATCAACTTTAAGTCCGAGGTAGTTGAGTGCCAGGCCGGCAAAAAGCACAAACGTAACACCTAACGAAACGCCGAAGATTTTAATGCGACCCAAGCCCATGCCAAGCGCGATGACAACGGCATAAACCAATAAAATGTGAGCAATGGAGCTCGGATTGGAGAGCAAAGAGACAAACCAGTCCATGATGAAAACACTGTCTCTTATACACATCTCCGAGCCCACGAGACCGGAGCCTATCTCGT
>USCE01000009.1 GCA_900553105.1 uncultured Sutterella sp. | reverse complement strand
CAATGCCCGCCTCGCTTTACTGACGGCTACGGCTCAAGTCCTTCGTAACGGCTTGGCACTGCTTGGCGTGTCGGCTCCAGAAAAAATGTAATAGGTAGGGCACTATGTTCAAAGCCACTGACAAAAGTTCCTTTTTCTCCGGTTTTTTGATCGGCGGAGCAACCGGTTGCGTAGTTGCGGCCGTGATTGCACTCGTGATCTCCGGTGCTCCGGTACCTTTTGTTGAAAAGGTGCAAAAGCAAGAGGCGCCCGTTGAAGCAACAGAGCTTGACGGTAAAGACCCTAATACGGTGATCTACGATAATGAGACGCGACAAGCGTCTGCCGATACGGCTATGTCTGCCATTACAACGGTTGAAGCTCCTACCGCTCATCGCTCGGCCGAAGAGCCTGCCAATGCCGCTCAAAGTAGCGGCACGAGCTACCGGGTACAAGCCGGCGCTTTCCGCAACGAGCGTGATGCGGAAAAAATTCGCACCGATTTAGCCTTCTTGGGCATCTATGCCGACGTTACAAAATCAACGGATGCCGGTGTAACGCTATTCAGAGTGGTCATGGGCCCCTTTGAAACGGCTCGGGAAGCCAATGATCTTCAACATCGCTTAATCGAAAAAGGCTACGATGCCATGGTCATTCGTAACCGCTAAAGGAAGCACAAATGCGAAGACTATTTCTTGCGTTGGGCATGACGCTTGCATTGGCCACCAATGCAATTGCTGCGACTGACTCCACTCAAGAACCTGCTTATCGTCTGGTCGAACCCACCGTGCAAACGAGTACCAAAACCATTGAAGTACTCAATTTCTTCGCTTATACGTGCGGTCACTGCCAACGTCTGGCACCATTTTTTGATCACTGGGCCAAGACTGCACCGAAAGACGTTACCATTCACAACATACCGGTTGCTTGGGATGCTTCAACAGCTTTTTTATCGCGTATTTACTACACCTTTGAAGCACTCGGACGCCTGCAAGATTTGCACCCGCTTTTTTGGCAAGATTTACTCGACGGCAAAATTGCCGCTGAAAGCGATTTGCAAACTTGGCTGAAGACTCAAGGCGTGGATCGTAAAACGTGGGACAACGCCTATCGTTCTTTCTCCGTTTCGCTTCGCGTTCAACAAGCATCTGAACTCTGGCAGGCCTATAAGCTCGATGCTACACCTTATATTGGTGTAGCCGGTAAATATCTTACGGCGCCTCATATGGCTGGCTCGTATCAAAAAACTCTAACCGTACTTAATGAACTCATTGATTTGGAGCGCAGAAATCGCGCCAAACAATAACCGTATCAGGAAATAACTATTATGCAAGTTGATGCCAGTATTTTTAAAGCTTATGACATTCGTGGCGTAGTTGACGAAACGCTGACAACCGAGGCCGTGCGAGAAATCGGCCGTGCACTCGGAGCTATTGCTACTGAACGAGGCATCGGCACTTTATGCGTCGGACGTGACGGACGAGTCTCCGGTCCGAAGCTTTCTGCCGCATTGATCGAAGGCATCACCGATATGGGCATTGATGTGAAAGTCATCGGTCTGGCCCCGACCCCCGTTCTTTACTTTGCTACGTTTTTAACTCAAACGGGCTCGGGTATTGCTGTCACAGGTAGCCACAATCCTCCGCAATACAACGGACTTAAGATGATGATGGGCAAAGATACGCTTTACGGCGAAGGAATCCAGGCTTTACGTGACCGTATCGACCAAGGCATCGACATTGCCAAACACAAAGGAAAGACCGAAGAAATCGATGTCATTACCCCCTACCTGCAAAAGGTCACGGATGATGTCAAACTGGCTCGTAAAATCAAAGTGGCAATCGATTGTGGCAACGGCGTTACCGGTCCGGTTGCAATGGAACTTTTCAAGCGTTTAGGTTGTGAAATCGTTCCGTTATTTACCGAGATTGACGGCACCTTCCCCAACCATCACCCCGATCCGAGTAAACCGGATAACCTCAAACATTTGATCGAAACGGTTAAGACCACCGATGTGGAATTGGGGCTTGCTTTTGACGGCGACGGAGATCGACTCGGGGTCGTCACGAAATCGGGAGAAATCATTTATCCCGATCGTCAGATCATGCTTTTTGCAGCCGACATTCTCGAGCGTCATCCGGGTAGTCGCATCATTTATGACGTCAAGTGCACACGCCGTCTTGTGCCCTGGATTAAAGAGCACGGTGGCATTCCTACCATTTGCCGTACGGGACACTCGTTGGTCAAAGCAAAATTGAAAGAAACCGGAGCGCCTTTTGCCGGAGAAATGAGCGGTCACTTATTCTTTAACGATGAACGCTGGCCGGGCTTTGATGACGGCTTATACGCCGGGGCTCGCTTACTTGAAATCGTCTCTCGTTATGACAACCCCTCGGCCATTCTCGAAGCGTTGCCCACTGCGGTCAATACACCCGAATTGCACATTCAATTGCCTGAAGGAGAAAACAAGCGCTTCGTACAACGCCTGCAAGAACAATTGCATTTTGATGACGCAACCGACACCATTACAATCGATGGTATTCGAGTCGAATGGCAAGACGGCTTCGCCTTGGCCCGCCCGTCCAACACAACCCCTGTCGTGGTGTTGCGCTTGGAAGGCGATACCGCCGAAGCTCTCGAACGCATCAAGACGCGCTTCGGCCAAGCTCTCAAACAAGTTGACCCTGACGTGCAATTGCCCTTTTAAAGGAGCTCTCTGATGTCTCTTAATGTTTTTATCACGGGTGCCTCAAGCGGAATCGGAGCAGCTTTGGCTCGAGAGTTTGCCCGTCGCGGCGCCACCTTGGGACTTGTTGCTCGCCGAAAAGAAGCCCTCGATGAGCTAATCGGTACACTGGACAATTCCGAAAAACACTACGCTTACCCGTGCGATGTCACCGATCGTGACCATTTGATCGCCGTCGGTCGTGAATTCGACCAAATCACGGGCGGGGCTGACATCGTCATTGCCAATGCCGGCATCAGCGTGGGTGTAAAGACGCAATACTACGAAGACCTCGACGTGATGGAAAAAGTCTATGCTACGAATGTCTTCGCGATGGCCTCAACCTTTCATGCATTCATCGAGCCCATGATGGGTAGAAAACGCGGCACCCTAGTCGGAATCGGTAGCGTGGGCGGCATTCGCGGCATGCCTGGTACCGAAGCGTACTGCTCAAGCAAGTCTGCCGTTATCACATATTGCGAGAGCTTGCGTGTAGAAATGAAAAAATACGGCGTGCACGTGGCTTGTCTGTCGCCTGGTTTTGTAAAGACTCCTCTGACCGACGTCAATCCCTACCCGATGCCTTTTATTCTCACGCCTGATGAGTTCGCTCAACAAGCCGCCAAAGCCATCATGGAAAAACGTAGCTACGCAACCATTCCTTGGCAAATGGGAATTGTGGCGAAACTGTTGCGAATTCTGCCCAATGCTCTTTTCGATAAAATTTTCGGTAATCGCAAACAAAAACCGAGAAATTCGGAAATTCATCGCGCCTGAGATCGCAATTGAACACTTCAAACCGGCATCGTCGACAAAGCGGTGCCGGTTTTCTATATCAGTACATGGCAGAAAATGTCAGACTCTGCTCGTTTTCACGCCACCGGCTGATGATATGGCAAACCGCTTCACCATAGCGCTCGATGCGTTTTTCACCGATACCGCTGATACCGACTAAATCCGCAGGCTTTTCAGGTTTGCGCTTGGCAATTTGAATAAGGGTGGCATCCGGAAAAACGTTGTAAGCGGCAATGGCATTTTCTGTAGCACACTCGCGACGCCATTGTCTCAAAAGCGAGAAAAGCCGTTGTTCAGCATCATCGAGATCTTCGTGATTTAACACCTTTTGAGAGGCTAACTTTTTATCCCCCTCCACACGGATAAAAAACGGCTCCTCTCCTCGCAGCAACGCTTTTGCTTTATCACTGACAGTCAAGACATTGGCAACTCGGTAATTAACGTTGACGTAGTGTTTGGTGATCAATTGGCGCAACACACGACGCCAGTACTTCATCGTATGATCTCGTCCGATGCCGAAAGTTGGCAGCTCATCGTGACGGCGTTCAAACACCTTAGCAGAATTTTCTCCACGCAATACGTTGATGACATGGGAGGCTCCGAACCCAAGACCGTTAGTTTTTGAGCATCGGTAAATGCACGACAGCAGCTTTTGGGCATCGACTTGTGCATCACGGGCAACGGGAGGATTTTGGCAATTGTCACAATTGCCACACTTCTCAGCAGACTCTTCACCGAAATAGGCCAACAGCTGCGACCGACGACAAGTAACAGACTCTGCCAATGCCAACATGCTTTCCAGTTTATGCAAACTGACTTGCTTGTGCAGATCATCCGCATCGCTTTGCTCGATGAAAGCCCTTTGCGTCATCAGATCTTCCAAACCGTAATAAAGAACTGACTCGGCCGACTTACCGTCTCGCCCGGCACGGCCGGTCTCTTGAAAGAAACTTTCAATAGACTTCGGCATGTCCACGTGGATAATAAAACGCACATCCGGTTTATCAATACCCATACCGAAAGCAATCGTTGCCACCATAACGCAATTGCGTTCAAAAAACGCGGCTTGATTGACCTCCCTTTCCTCGTTTTCGAGACCAGCATGGTAAATCAGAGCATCAATGCCTGCGGCTTTCAATGCAGAAGCAACCGCCTGCGTTTTGTTTCGTGTTGCACAGTAGACAATGCCCGACTCGTTCATGTGTTCGCCGGTAATGAAATCAATAACCTCTTGAATATAGCCTTTGTTTTTTTCATACATCCGATAGCGAATATTCGGACGATCAAAGCTATCCAGAAAAACTTTGGGATTGTTCAAAAGTCGAGAAACGATTTCGTTTCGCGTTTGCTCATCGGCTGTTGCAGTCAGTGCCAAACGCGGCACGCGTGGATAGCGATTTTTAAGGATATCGAGTTGCTGGTACTCGGGCCTGAAATCATGCCCCCAGATGGAAATACAGTGTGCCTCATCAACGGCAAAAAGACTGATTTTGACCTCGTCTAACAAGGAAAGCATTCTGGGCGATACTAAACGCTCCGGTGCGACATACAACAGCTTCACTTGCCCGCTTCGAATCTCCCGAATAACCTCACAGACCTCATCAAACGTCTGAGTCGAATTTAAGCTTCTTGCCTCAATGCCCACATCAGCCAACATATCGACCTGATCCTTCATAAGGGCAATCAGAGGAGATATCACCACGGTGAGTCCTTCGAGCATCAATGCCGGTATCTGGTAGCAAAGACTTTTACCGCCACCCGTTGGCATCAGCACAAGCGCGTCGGTGCCGGAAGTAATCGTATCGATCACCTCCTTTTGAAAGCCTCTAAAGGCCTCATAACCGAAATAACGCTTCAAAATATCTTCGCTAGTCATAGCTATTGTTTCTTAGCAATCGTCAGTAGTATACCGATACGGATTGCGAATGATTGTTGATATACTCGAAGATTGAACGCAGTAAGCGCATCGCGTTTATCTGCACTTATTACCCCTATAAAGGCTTTGTGTTATGTTTAAGATTATTAAAAATGCCAATGTCTACACGCCGGCTCCGATCGGTAAAAAAGACATTTTGATTTGCGGTGAAACGATCGCTGCCATTGAAAACAGCCTCGAAGGCATCAAGTTGCCCGGCGAAGTGGAAGTGATTGATGTCGAGGGCGCCGTTGTCACCCCTGGCTTTTTTGATCAACACGTCCATTTGACGGGCGGTGGTGGCGAAGGTGGTTTTGCCACCCGTGTTCCTCCTGTTATGCCCTCCGACTTACTGAGAGCCGGTGTGACCACGGTTTGCGGTGTCATGGGCACAGAAGGGACCACCAAGTTCCCTGAAGAACTCTACGCCAAAGTAATGGGGTTGCGTCAAGAAGGTCTGACCGCTTACATGCATACAGGCTCCTATCAATATCCTTCACCGACAATCACCGGCAATCCCCGTAAGGACATCATTTGCATTGAACCGGTGCTGGGTGTGAAGCTTGCCTTGGCCGACCATCGTTGCTCTTTCCCCAACGATGACGAAATGCTCAAACTTGTGGCTGATGTTCGCATGGGCGGCATGCTATCGGGCAAGAAAGGTGTTTTGCACGTGCACCTCGGTGATTACGGCGGCGCCTATGAACAATTCGAGCGCTTGATTGCCCGCGGTCTGGCTCGCCATCATTTCTCCCCGACCCACACGGGACGCGAACCGAAGTTGTTTGAACAGGCCATTGAATTCGCTAAAAAAGGCGGCGTCATCGACATTACTTCGGGCGGCGGCAACTATTATCCGTTTGTTGAATGCGTTCAACGCACGCTTAAAGCCGGCGTAGACCGTGCTCGCATTACGATGAGCTCAGACGGCAACGGTTCGATGCCCAAGTTTGAAAACGGTGTCATGGTTGCCATTGTCGCAGCCCCGGTGAATGCCAACCACCAAATGCTCAAAGAAATGACAGCCAACGGCATCAACTTTGAAACGGCTTTGATGATGACAACCTCTAACGTTGCAGATTCCTTGGGCGTTAAAGAAGGCCGTTTGGCAGTAGGATTAAAAGCCAATCTTTGCGTGCTTAAAGACGGCTACGACATCGATACGGTAATGGCTCGCGGTACGGTTTGGGTTAAAGACGGCAAGAGCGTCAAACTGGCTAACTTTGAGGCCTAATTACTGATATAGCATCAAGAAAAGGCGGTCGTGACCGCCTTTTCCATTTTCATTCCTTTTTATCAGTCTTGCACACGATCACGACGAATTCTTTCGGTTATTTCGTGGCTACGAACCTCGCGCTCACGACCGACTCGCTCTGCACGCAAGCAAACAGCGGCGGTAAACAACACGTCGGAAGAAGAATTCAAGGCCGTTTCAGCTGAATCTTGCAAAACACCGATAATAAAGCCCACGGCAACCACTTGCATTGCAAGCGTATTATCGATCCCAAAAAGACCGCAAGCCAACGGTATCAACATCAAAGAACCACCGGGCACGCCCGAAGCGCCGCAGGCGCAAAGTGCCGAAATAAAGCTGAGCAACAAGGCCGTACCAAACGTCACGCTGATTCCTAAAGTGTGCGCCGCCGCTAACGTCAGCACCGTAATCGTAATTGCCGCACCGGCCATATTGATGGTGGCCCCCAACGGAATCGTGATGGAATACGTCCCGCTGTCTAGGTTCATACGACGACACATTCCCATATTCACCGGAATGTTGGCTGCCGACGAACGGGTGAAAAAGGCCGTCACGCCGCTTTCTCTAAGCGTTGCAATCGTTAACGGATAAGGATTGCGGTGCGTGCAGATCCAAACCAAAAACGGGTTGTAGACCATAGCAACAAAAATCATGCAGCCTAACAAAACGGCCAATATCCAAACATAATCGGCAAGCACTTCAATGCCCGTTGTAGCAACCGTATTAGCGACTAACCCAAAAATACCGATCGGGGCACAACGAATCACCACGCGCACGACAAACTCAACACCGCTAGACAAATCTGCCATAAATTCGCGCGAGGTCTCTGATGCATGCCGCATCGCTACACCTAAACCAGCCGCCCAGGCCAAAATCGCCATGTAATTGCCCACCGAAAGTGCGTGCACGGGATTGTCCACAACACCGAGCACCAAATTGTGAAGCACTTCCCAAACGTTACTCGGAGTAGCCTGCGCAAGCTCCGTTTGTTGCAATGGGATTGTCACCGGGAAAAGGAAACTCGCCGCCACGGCAACCAAAGCAGAACCGAAAGTGCTGACGATATACATCACCAACACCGGGCGAATATGCGCCTTCGTTTCAATGTCTTGGTTGGCGATAGCTGACATCACGAGCACAAACACCAACAAGGGAGCTACCGCTTTTAATGCTGAAATGAAAACGGAACCCAAAAAGCCGGAGGAAATAGCCACGGAGGGCCAAATATAAGCTGTCAGAACCCCCAGCACCAAGCCGATCAAAATCTGCTTAACGAGCGAAGCGTGTAAAAAGGGTATGGTCAATCTTTGTAGTAATCGTCTTTGCATTGACTTTTTCCTTAAAACGAGGTGAAACAATGCTATTCACCATATCAGGGTTTGCTCAGGTTTTCTTCAGGCAAATGCTTTACTATTAGGAGCTTCTATTCAATCAATAAGGTCATTTACCTAGTGATCCGAGCACTCCCCTCTACACCAACAGTTATATTCATTCTCGTTTGCATCTTTTTAGATGCGCTTGGCATCGGTTTAATTGTGCCCGTACTACCACACTTAATCGGCACACTAACCGATTCGGGACGAGAACAAGCATTGTGGTTCGGTGCTCTTTTAACGACCTTCGGTCTAACCCAATTCTTCTTTTTACCGATCTTAGGAGCATTATCCGATCGCATCGGTCGTCGCCCTGTGCTTTTGGGCGGCATTTTGGGTTTAGGCATTATGTTTGCGGTTCCTGCTTTTTGCACAAACCTTTGGGCGCTACTACTCTCGCGAATCGCTGGCGGCATGCTCTCGGCAAATTTTTCCGTGGCTCAAGCCTACATTGCAGACATTGTCCCGAACAATAAGCGCGCGACCTACTTCGGTAAAATTGCCGCTACATTCGGAGCGGCTTTTACTTTGGGCCCGGCCGCTGGCGGTCTTTTAGCCCAAATCGATATTCGCCTGCCTTTTATCATTGCCTGCGTTCTTTGCGTGCTGAACTTTCTTTACGGGGCCTTTGTGTTACCGGAAAGCCTCCAAAGAAAAAAAAGCCGCGCATTTAATCTCTCAGAACTCAATCCTTTGCACGGCATTGTCGGCGTTATCGGCAAACCACAAAGCCGACTCACCGTTATTGTTTTACTTTTGTGCGCCATGGCTCAAAACTTATTGCACAGTACCTGGGCTCTTTTCGCTCAAATCCGATTTAATTGGATGCCCGTTGAAATCGGTCTTTCCGTTTTCGCCATGGGAGTCAGTATTGCCCTTTGTCAAGGAGCGCTTTTACCAAAGATTCTCGGGCGGTTCAATGAAAGAAAAACCGTCACCATAGGGTTGGGAGTTGGTCTCGGTGCGTTTTTGCTAACTGCGGCTTCTACCTGGTCGATTTTAGCGGCGGCCGCTTTGTGTTTATACGCATTTTCTGGCACCGTTGTACCGACTCTACAGGGCTATCTCTCGAGACTATTTAATCACGATAAACAAGGCTCGGCACTGGGCGCGGCAGCAGGTATCAATAGTCTTGCCGGAGCACTTTCTCCGATATTGGGAACCGCTTTGATGGTTCACGCGACAAGCATGCCGACAAGTCCTCTTGCCGGCATGCCCTATTACGCCTGCGCAGTGCTACTGGCAACGGCACTGCTTTTATCTATGCGCTTAAAACTATCCGATCGAGACACTCGATAGTCCCGGGCGTCGCAATCGATTGTTTTTACTTCGAATCAGCTACCATTTCGATGGCGCCGCACGGACACTCTTGAGCGCAAATACCACAACCTTTGCAGTAGTCGTACTTAATCGAGAAGCGTTTACCCTCACCAAGCTTGATGATGGCATTATCCGGACACACTCCGTAGCAAGTGTCGCACTCAAAACAGTTACCGCACGACATGCACCGACGAGCCTCAAAAAGTGCATTTTCTTCGGTTAACCCGTGCACAACTTCATCGAACGTATCGGTGCGACGAGCCAAGTCCAACATCGGTCGAACGGTTTTCGGAGCATCCGAGTAGTACCACGTATTGAGTTTTTCAAACTTGGCTTCAGGACCGCGAGCCGGCGGCTGATAATCCCGCCCTGCCAACCACGCATCCATGGCACGGGCTGCTAATTTTCCGTGCCCGATAGCCACGGTAACGTTGCGTTCGCCGGGCACCATATCACCACCTGCAAACACACCGTCAACGCTTGTCATCATGCATTCATTGACAACGACCGAACCTTTATCAACAGCTACACCGAGTTTGTCGACGCAACTGAGATCAGTCTCTTGCCCTAAAGCAAGCACCAAGGCATCAGCTTTGATTGTCTCGAATTCTCCGGTCGGTTGCGGATACCCGTTTTCATCGAGCACCATTTTTTCGATTTTAATTTCACCCTCATCGGCTTCCGCCACGGTCGAGAGCCACTTCATCGCAACCCCCTCTTCCTTGGCTTCCTCGATTTCAAACCGATGAGCCGGTGCTTTTTGCTCCGTGCGTCGATACACCATCAAAGGTTCTGCCCCAAGACGTTTGACCGTTCTTGCAACGTCAACGGCAGTATTGCCGCCGCCGTAAACAACAACTCGACGACCGATCATGGGTTGGGCCTCACCTTCCATGCTGCGAAGTAGCGAAACCGCGTCCACCACGTGGCTTGCATCGCCGGCGGGAATATAGGCCCGTTTGGCTAAATGAGCTCCCAGTCCTAAAAAGACCGCATCGTAGTGTCCTGCTTGCTTTTCCGCAAGCACGTCTTTGACTTCGTGATTGAGCTCGATTGTCACGCCCATGCGTTCAAGTCGGGCAATTTCGCGATCAAGAATTTCTCGTGGCAAGCGATACCGCGGAATGCCATAGCGCATCATACCGCCGGCCGCATCGGCGCTTTCCAACACAGTGACCGAGTGCCCGAATCGACGCATGTGGTACGCACACGACAACCCGGCAGGGCCGGCACCGATCACTAAAATCTTTTTGCCGGTTTCTTTCTCCGGTAACGGATAATCCCAATTCTTTTCGGCGGCATAATCGCCTAAAAAACGTTCCACCGAATTGATTCCCACGCACTCATCGACACGAGCACGATTGCACGCCGTCTCGCACGTGTGATAGCAGACGCGTCCCATCAAAGCCGGGAACGGATTATCACGAATAATCACCTCCCAAGCTCCACGGTAATCGCCGCTTTCGGCTTTAAAGAGCCAACCTTGAATGTTTTCACCGGCCGGGCACTTGGCATTGCAAGGCGGCAGATGGTCCACGTAAGTCGGTCGTAACGTACGCCAAGACCCCGTATGGTTTTCCAAAGAAGAACCGACTTCCAATGTAATGGCAAATGGTTTACTCATGGGGCACCTCTAAACTAAATGAGCACGTTCGTCAGCCTCGATCGGCGTCGGAACCCTATCGGTATCATCGCCCTCGACCAACCCGAACTTATCAATATTACGATCGGCGATAGCCTGTAAGCGACGGATCACTTCGGGATTTCCGCGTTTGCCGAATAAGTGCGCATAGCGCTTTTGCCCTTTCAAATACTCTTCCACGGGAAGCTTGCGACGAATCTTCGTGACATCGGTCACTTCGCCATACTCGGCTTCAAATACAGGAAAAAGTCCCGTTTGCGTAGCCAAGCGAGCCATTTGAACGGTCATCGAGGAAGCAAAGCCCCAGCCTAACGGGCACGGTACGAGAATGTGCAAGTAGCGAGCCCCGTGCATGCTCATTGCCTTCATGACCTTTCTTTCCAAGTCATGAAGATCCGCAACGGTTGCCGTTGCGACATACGGAATGCCGTGTGCCATGGCAATTTGCGGTACATTTTTACCTTGACCGAAAGCGTTGCCGTCATAGCCTTGCGTCGGCATCGTCGTCGCCGTACGGGCCGCCGGCGGCGTTGCCGAAGAGCGTTGTACGCCCGTATTCATGTAGGCCTCATTGTCGTAACAAATGTAGAGCACGTCATCATTGCGCTCGAGCATGCCCGACAAGCAACCGAAACCGATATCGGTTGTACCTCCATCACCGCCTTGAGCGATCACACGAACAGCCTCTTTACCTGTTTTTTTAGCTTGAACCTTAAATGCGGCAGCCATTCCCGTGGCCACAGCGGCGGTATTGCCAAACAAAGAGTGAAACCAAGGAATTTGCCAAGAGCTTTCCGGATAAGGAGTGGAGAACACTTCCAAGCAACCCGTAGCATTGCAGGCTGCCAATTGTCCGCCCGTTGCTGCAATGGCAGCATCGATGGCGTAGCGGGCTCCAAGAGCCTCCCCGCACCCCTGACAGGCACGGTGACCCGAGGTTAAAGAGTTATGGCGATTTTGGCTCGATTGCAAGGCACGATACTCTTCATCAAGCAAACGATTGCCGACGGTAAAGGTACCCGTCTGATAAAAACGAATCGGACTTTGTTTCATCATCAGCTCCTTGCTCTATTGCGCACAGCCACATCGTGCATGACGGACTCGGCCACGGGACCGCAACGATGTTCGCTACGCTCACGTTCGAGTTGGCGGCGAACGAGGTCAACATCCAAATCCATAAAGGTCAAGTCTTCGAGCTTATCGGCCATTGCCGATTGCACGATGCCCTTGATGCTCTTTTTTGTCACAGCTCTGCCGCCTAGACCGCCGATCACATTTTTAAGTTCAACGCTGCTGCCGCGCAAAGCCATTACCACGTCTCCCATCACGGGACCGCCTGCTCCAACACTGACCGCTCGTTCAAAAACAATGGCTGTTTTCGCGCCCTGCAGTGCAGCACGCAACGCTCTTGAGGGGAAGGGACGATACGAACGAAGCGAGATGACACCAACCTTGATTCCTTCCTCACGCATTTCATCAACAGCTTCTTGAATCGTTCCGACGGATGAACCCATGGCAATAATTCGAATATCGGCATCTTCGCAACGGTAGGCATGAAGCAGTCCTCCGGCGTCTCGCCCAAAAACGCTCTTGAATTCATCTCGAACAGCCTCGATACACCCCAAGGCAGACACCATCTTGGCATGCGCCAAATAACGGACTTCGGTAAAGGCCTCCGGGCCCACCATTGCACCGATGGAAACCGGACGAGACGGATCCAGCACTTGACGTGGACGATATGGAGGTAAGAACGCATCCACTTCTTCTTGTTGCGGAATGTCCACACGATCAACCGCGTGTGTAAGCACAAAGCCGTCCATGCAAACCATGACAGGAATACTCAACAATTCAGCGATTTTGAATGCCTGGATATGCACGTCAACAGCTTGTTGATTACTTTCGACAAAAAGCTGAATCCAGCCGCTGTCGCGTTGAGACAAAGAATCAGAGTGATCGTTCCAAATATTAATTGGAGCACCAATGGCTCGATTAGCAACGGTCATCACGATAGGAAGACCAAGCCCAGAGGCGTTATAAATTGCCTCGACCATAAAAAGTAACCCCTGGGAGGCCGTTGCAGTATAAGCGCGGGCACCTGCCACGGAAGCTCCGATTGCCGTACTCATCGCAGCAAATTCACTTTCTACGTTGATAAATTCACAAGGATCAATCTTGCCCTGGCGCACCAGGTTGCCCAAATTTTCCACAATATGCGTTTGAGGGGAAATCGGATACGCACAAATTACTTCCGGGCGACACATTGCCACACTTAAAGCGACCCCCAAACTACCTTCGATTTGTTTCAGCATGAAATTACCTCAGCGATCGCAGGTTAAAAACTCAAACGCCAGACGAGCTACCTCGGCATTGGCTTCAGCAATCTTGCCGCTGAAGCGCTCGGAGTAGGCGGCTTGAACGCTTTCCAGCTTGAGGTTACCGGTCATGGCGGCGTAGCCTGCCAGCATGGCAGCCCCAGGCAACGGGCGACCGATTTTTTCGATCGCAAATCGAGTAGCGGGAACCGTTTTTGCATGGCCAGCCGGTAGCGCTGCAACAGCCTCGGCAAGGCCTAGCTCTTCAATCGTGTGCTCGCTATTGATCAGCAGGTAACCCTGAGGACGAAGACCGGAAAACACATCGACTTGCTCGAGTAACGTCGGATCTTGCACCAACACCACATCGGGCTCGTCAATGGGTTCGTGCAGGCGAATTTCTTTATCATCGATACGCGCAAATGCCACCACGGGAGCGCCCGTGCGTTCAGAGCCAAAGCTCGGGAACGCTTGCGCGAAGTGCCCCTCCATGAAGGCTGCTACGCTGAGCATTTCGGCAGCCGTGACGACACCTTGGCCACCACGACCGTGAAGTCTGACTTGATACACTTTTTCTCTCCCAAGAAAAATTGCGATAGGGACGCACTTGGCCGGCCTCTATGGTCCGTGGGTCATTTCATGACGCACACCGCCCTCTCGCCTGCCGAGCGACTTCCTATCTTTAACTTTAACAAAAGCAAACATTCGTTTGAATCATTCGAACGGATAGATTTGTATACTTCTTTTATTCTCGATACCCTGTCGAGATTCTGTTTTTCGTAAATTTCGGTTGATAACATCATGTCGCTATTGACTCGTGCCTGTTTATTGGCAATTCCCTTAGCTCTGTCGGCTTGCTCCACTTTCCAAAAGCCGGCGATTGAAGCCCCACAGGACAGTATTGCTGTCATGCAGCTAGAAGCCTCGGGCGAGCAAATTTTCCAATGCTCCCGCGACATGAAAGGTTGGTTCTGGCGCTTCGAAACCCCTAACGCGTACTTATTTGATCCGGCCACCAATCAAGCCCTTGCCAAGCACGGCTACCGTTTCTCTTTCACGCACAATGACGGTTCAACGATCTATACGCGCATCATCCGCGTTGGCGAAAATGACGGTAAAAACATTCCTGAAGCACTGTTTTCTGTCATCGAACATAAAAATAACGGCCGCCTCGGGAACGTTCGTTATGTTTTACGCACGAAAACAAGCGGCGGAATGCCCACGCGCTCCTGCACCGAAGCTCGCAAAGATCAATGGCTGAAGGTTCCTTTTGAAGCTACATACACCTTCTACCGTTAAACGCATGTTCGCGATATTGTTAGTAATTTTGCTAACAGAAGAGCCCTTAAAAGTGGAGAGAAAACGCGTTTGCGTGTAAAATATATTGTTCGTTTTTCCCAGTTTTTAGGGGTGTTTAATGTCGACTGTTGGAGATTACCTTCAAAACCTTCCTCCGGATCGACGTGTGGCCATGGCTAAAATTTGCAGCCTGATCCGCCGATCTGCCCGAGGAGTCCGCGAAAGCATGCGTCACGCAATGGCCTTCTACGAACTTCAGGGGCCGCTATTTGCATTGCAGTCTCAAGAAAAATCCATGACTTTATTTGTGGCCGAAGAAACCGTTCTTGAAGCCTTCAAAGAAAAGTTACCCAACGTCAATCTAACCCAACGTACGATTCTGTTTAGCGATTTAAACCGCATTCCGCTTGATCATATCGAGCGCATCGTACGAGACTCTGTCACGGCTCGCCGTAATCGCGTTGCCAATGGAGAAATGCCGACCCAGGCTCAAATGCTTGAAATTTGGGGTATTACAGCAGAAGCTGCCAAAGCTCCGCCTCCCACCGTACGCATTTCGCTCAAAAGTCGTGACGAAGATACCATTGAGTTGATTCACGATACCAAACCGATGAAAAAAGTTCACTAATCGGCAACGAATCAAGCGGACCCGAAGCGGTCCGCTTTCGTTAACTATCGCACACATAGCAGAAAACTATTAATAGTGCTTCCTCCCCCTATTCAAAGAGTTGCTTTCTCGCTATTCTTAGGCCCATGTCTGTTCAAAAAAATTCCGTCTCGGTACAGGACCGAAAGCTGATCATCAAAGTCGCCATAACGCTCGCTTGCAAGCTTGCGATTATTGCGTGCCTTTTCATGCTCTTTTTCAGCCCTGAGCATCGCGTGCAAACCGATGCACAAACAGTCAGTCGGGCTCTTCTTGCTCCCGAAACTGCCGTAGATAACGCGACGACAGAGCACGGAAAAGAACCGACTTAGTTTTATCCATTCTCTCAGGACCAACACCATGATTTCAACAGAATTAGTTGATCTTTCCCGGTGGCAGTTTGCGCTCACATCGATGTATCACTTCATCTTTGTGCCGCTTACACTTGGCCTTTCTTTCATGCTTGTCGTGATGGAATGCTGCTACGTTGCCACGGGCAAAGAAATCTACAAGGACATGACAAAATTCTGGGGTAAACTCTTCGGGATCAACTTTGCCCTCGGTGTAGCTACCGGCATTACGATGGAGTTCCAGTTCGGCACAAACTGGGCCTACTACTCTCACTACGTGGGCGATATTTTCGGTGCACCGCTGGCTATTGAAGGTCTCATGGCTTTTTTCTTGGAATCGACCTTTATCGGCCTGTTCTTCTTCGGTTGGAACCGCTTAAAAAAAGGAACTCACCTTTTTGTCACGTTTTTAATGGCAATCGGTTCCAATCTTTCAGCGCTTTGGATCTTGATCGCCAATGCCTGGATGCAATATCCGGCCGGTTCCGAGTTTAACTTTGAGACAATGCGCATGGAAATGACAAATTTCTTTGACGTTATCTTAAGTCCTTGGGCTCAAGCGAAGTTCGGTCACACGATTGCCGCCGGTTACGTTACCGGTTCCCTTTTCGTGCTTGCCGTTTCAGCTTGGTACTTGCTCAAAGGCCGCGACATCGAGTTTGCCAAACGATCTTTTCGCTTGGCAGCAGCCTTCGGCTTGATTGTCTCCATCTTTACGATTCATTTAGGTGACGAATCGGGCTACTTGGTTGCGAAGGACCAACCCGCCAAGATGGCCGCGATGGAAGCGGCTTGGGAGACCGCGCCGGCACCGGCCCCGATGACAGTGTTCGGCCTGCCCGATGAAACAACTCAAACAACCCAATATGCTGTTGAAGTTCCGTGGGTCTTTGGCATCATTGCAACTCGTTCGCTCAATACACCGATTCCTGGTATCAAAGAACTTGTGCAACAAAATGAGGCCCGTATTCGTAACGGCATTGTTGCTATGGAAACGTTGACGACATTGCGTCGTGATCCGACCAACACGGAGCTTCAAACACGTTTTAATACCGTTAAAGAGGATTTGGGCTACGGGATGCTTTTGCGTAAGTACACAAACGACCCGTCGCGCGCTACCGATGAAATGATTGCTCAGGCCGCTCGAGACACAATCCCGGGCGTTAACATCATGTTCTGGAGTTTCCGCATCATGGTCGCTTGCGGTATTGCCTTGTTAGCAATTTTTGCCTTCGGCCTTTATTACTCGGCCAAAGATCTCATCACCACAAAGCGCGGCCTTTTAAAAGCAACGTTCTTTGCGTTGCCTTTGCCGTGGATTGCCTGTGAGCTCGGTTGGACCGTTGCTGAATACGGCCGTCAACCTTGGAGCATTTACGAAATTTTGCCGGTTCACCTCTCAACATCGAGTCTTTCGGCTTCAACCGTGATGGGTTCTTTGACCGGTTTTGTTTTGCTCTACTCGGCCCTGTTGATCGTGGAAATATGGTTAATGATCCGTCTGATTAAAACGGGCCCGAGCTTCTTGGGTACGGGACGCTACTTTTTCGAGCGCAACAACCAAGCCGCTAAGGAGTAATGCATCATGATCGATTATGAAATCCTGAAAGTGATTTGGTGGCTTTTCGTGGGCGTTTTGCTTGTCGGCTTTGCCGTCATGGACGGACAAGATATGGGCGTAGGTTCACTTTTACCTTTCTTGGGCAAAAACGATACCGAACGGCGCATCATGATTAATTCGGTCGCCCCTCACTGGGACGGCAATCAGGTGTGGCTGTTAACAGGCGGCGGCGCCATTTTTGCCGCTTGGCCTTTAGTCTATGCCACGGCTTTCTCGGGGCTTTACTGGGCACTTTTCATTGTGCTCTCAGCCTTGATTTTGCGCCCCGTGGCGTTTGACTACCGCAGCCGTGTCAGCGCTCAAAAATGGCGTAGCTCCTGGGACTGGGCTCTTTTTATCGGCAGCGCCGTTCCTCCCATTATCTTTGGGGTTGCTTTCGGCAACATGCTCCAAGGCGTACCTTTTCACTTCGATGAAACACTTCGCTCGACCTATACGGGTAGCTTCTGGGCGTTGCTAAATCCCTTTGGCCTATTGTGTGGCGTCGTATCCATCGTAATGACGGTTTTCCACGGCGCCAACTATCTATTGCTTCGCACAACCGGTCAATTACAAGCCAAAGCTCGGCGAGTCGGCATCGTAGCAGGCGCTCTCACGGCATTACTGTTTGCCGTGGGCGGCCTTTGGGTCTACGTCGGCATCACGGGTTACGTGGCAGGCAACGTTAACCCGGCCGGTGTCGCCAATCCTCTTTTAAAGACGGTAACGACTGCAGAGGGCGCTTGGTTTACGAACTTTATGAACTACCCGGCCCTTTTTGCGGTTCCTGCTTTGGCGATCTTGGCTGCGATTTTGGGCGTGCTTTACCAATACGTTTGGAAACCGATGGCAGCGGTCCTGTCGAGCTCCCTGAGCATCGCTTGCATCGTGCTGACACCGCTTGTGGCCATGTTCCCCTTCATTTTGCCCTCGTCTTCTCACCCCGTTTCCTCTTTAACGATGTGGGACTGTACGAGTTCGCAAATGACCTTGCAGGTAATGTTTATCGTCACGCTCATCTTTCTGCCCATTGTGCTCATTTACACGAGTTGGGCCTACAAGGTCATGAGCGGTAAGCTGACAGCCAGCTACATTAAAGAAAACGACAAGTCACTTTATTGATTGACGGGGGACTAGACACTATGTTCTACATTTATTGGTTTGTCGGTTTGCTCTTAGCAATCTGCTTTGCAGTGTTGATGGGCACCATGTATGAAATCAAAAACGATCCCGTTGCTGAAGAAGAAGTGAAGTGAGCGGCATCGTGAACTTTATCGCACGCATCGTTTCTGCCGTTGCTGCATTTGCAGTAACGGCGACGGTGATCTTTTTTCCCCGCTTGATTGCCACCGACATGCACCATGTTCCTCATGAGCAATTAGTGATTTTATTGTTGGGAATGAGTGCGGCTTATGTGCATGCATTCGGCTTTACACCGGAGAATTGCTGGCTGAAATGGGTCTTTTCACCCGCGGTTGCTTGGCCTTTGCTTTTAATCGGTGGTTGGAGCGTTTTTTACTAGTTCAGAACTCGTTCTTTACTAGTAAAAGAATCAAGATTCGGTCGGTTTTTCCGACCGATTTTTTTGAATTAATCTCGTCTCAAAAGCCAGTTCAGTTGTACTTGTACGGTTTTTTGATTGTCAGATAACCATATCACGCCGTCTTGCACGGTCACAGCTAACTGCATCGTACGGGTCATGAGCGAAGCTAACTGTTGGACTTCTTCATCCTTAATCATCGCCACGGACAACTTTTCAATGCGACGCATGTCCGCATAATGTTGATTCCACCAAGGACCGATTCGATCTTCACCATAGGCAAGCACAATTTCTTGATCACTTCTACCGGCCGCTTTTCTCATTTGACGAACATCGGGCACACCGACATCAATCCAGCGAGCAATGTTGCCCGTATCATCAATTTCCCACAATGCGGGCTCGCCTTCGGTTGAAAGACCTCGACCAAACTCTAGGCGCATATCGGTCTCTCCGACATAAAGACAAAAAGCCAACAAGCGAATCGACAAACGCTCTTCGTTTTCAGACGGATGACGCGCCAGCGTGCACAAGTGTGTGCCGTAATAACCGCGATCGACGTCAGAGATGGCAATAGTTGCTTTATAAACGGTTGCACCAAGCGCCATGGTACGAGTTCCTTTGAAAATCCGCTTGAATGTTAGACCCTAGATAAGAGAAAAGCCAACTTTTGCGGCTCAATATTTACCGCAAAAGTCGGCTTACTCGCTTAGAAGCGAGTTTCTAAATCAGATTAGAAACGGTATTGCATTTGAGCGCCGAGGATGTAGCAGTCGAGGTTATCGAATTCGCCGGCTTTAGTTTTGGTATCGTAGTCATAAAGATCACGGTTACCAATGCCCTTTAACATCGTCGCGGCAACATCAAATTGTAATTGCTTGCTCCAGTGATAAGACGCCCCCAAAGACAACCACAAGCGGTCCGTATCCGGAATCACGGCTACGCGATACTTTTCATCGTCCACGGCACCCGTTTCATAGGCGATACCGCCACGAACCGTCCAAGCATCATTAATGCGATAATCGGCGCCCACGGAGAAGAGCCAGGTATCTTGCCATTTGTTTTCAATTACAACATCAGAAACTAGATTCATCGGAGATGAATGGTTCAGCTCCAACGTGTCAAAATTCGACCACTCGGCCCAACGGATCAAACCGGATAAACGCAAATCTGACGTAGCTTCCCACGTACCTGTCAACATAACAGTAGCCGGCGTTTCTATGGTAGTCTTCATATCGGCCGTAAAACCATTCAAATCTACACCTGGTATTAGACCACCATTTAAGGATGTACCTGTCAACTTTGTATGACCTTCTGCATCGTGTTCAACTGAAGAACGATAAGCCAAACCAAAACGCATCGTATCGGTTGGGCTAATCATGATGCCAAAATTGTAACCCCAATCCCAACTGTCTCCTTCTACTTTTCCATGAAGCAACCCATTAGGTAACATCGCTTTACCTAAATGTGCCTTAGCATATTGCACGGAAACACCCGCACCAATGCTAATGAAATCGCTGATCTTGTAAGCAAAACTCGGATTCATATCGAACGTATAAATCTTGGCAGACGTGCCGCTCGTATTTTCTTCCCAACCACGACCATAGTGAGTGCCCATACCAAAGGGAACGGTCATGGCAAAACCTAACCAAAGCTTATCATTGACTTGGTACGTCGTATAGCCGGCAGGAATCAATTGCCCCTTCATGCGGCCGTTATTTTCCAAACCATCATTACCGGAGTAAGCAGCGTCGAGATCAATGTAGACGGTACCGGCTTGAATTTGTGTACCTGGCAACAAAGTCATACCGGCCGGATTGTAGTGGACCGCTGAGAGGTCGTCACCGACAATACCGGCGCCGGCGTAAGCACGGCCAAGACCCAAAGAAGATTGCTCGGTCAATTGGAAACCGGCAGCAAAAGCCGTCGAAGCGGCCAGTGCCGAAGCGGTCAAAACTAAACCAGCAGCACTGTTTTTCATAAAGGACATTGATTTCTCCGAAAAAGAAAAATAAAAAAAGCGCAAAGGTTTCACATCTGCAGCAGTTAAGCCTCTGCGTTCTCAAATGGAGACATTTTGAAGTGTTTAGTAATGATTGCAACAAAGGTTTTTGTAGGTGAAAACCCTAGTAATACCATAAATGGTTTAGATCATTGTAAAGAATACTCATCCATTTAGCGGAAAAGCATTGATTATTCTGAGAAAATTGGACGATATTGCCGCAGGCGCAACCAGCCGATCGCGATGCGGTAGGCGACCCAAATACTCAACACAATAAAACCGATAAACCAAATGATCGGCCCAACCAAAATGGCTGTTAAGAAAAAGCCTGCAATGGCAACAAGAGCCGTCCAAATCATGCCATACCAAAATGTGCGGATTTGCCACGAAAAGTGCGATTCCAAAAACGTTCCGCGAGCATCCGAGCGCATGACGTAATTGAGCACCACCGCTGCTATAGAGGGCCAACCGAAAAGGAAAGCCGAAAGAATGCTTGCTCCTGTCATTAACCCGATAACAATGCTTAATGCATGAAGAATGTAGACGAGCTGCGTGATGAACAAAAGATTGTTTTTCACGGGTGCGTTTTGAGGAGTTTGATTGTATGGGGTAATGTCAGCCATCCGTCGTTTTCCTTTTAGATTCAATTGCAATATAGCCGATCAGGTACTCAATCACCAAACATTATTCAATCTCTCTACAATTTAAACATTTGGATAATGTGGTGCAAGCCTACCCCCAATGAAAGGAGACTGATGTGAGACTCTTACTCGTAGAAGACGACCCGATGATCGGTGAAAGCGTCGTTGACGGTCTGACCGATGAAGGATATGCCGTCGATTGGGTTCAAGACGGTCACTCGGCCTTACTTGCGCTCAGAACCACAGAATTCTCGCTAGTTATTTTAGATTTGGGTCTGCCCGGCAAAGACGGTATCCGCGTACTGGAAGAATTGCGTGCCGAGCGCAATCTCACCCCAGTATTAATCACAACGGCGCGCGACACCGTTGAAGAACGTATCAAGGGCTTGGATGCCGGTGCTGATGACTATCTCATCAAGCCCTTTGACCTCGATGAGCTGTTTGCCCGCATTCGTGCACTGCTTCGTCGCTCAGCAGGACCTGTCTCTTATACACATCT